>NZ_DCEA01000018.1:0-42398 GCF_002316705.1 Syntrophomonas sp. UBA1041 | reverse complement strand
AAGGCCGAACCTGCCCTGGCCGCCGCTCTGACCGTGTGGCTGCACAGCTATCTGGGGATGGTTCCCGCAGCGGTTGAAATAATACCGGCTCATTTAGGCGACGATGCCGTCTTCCTGGAAAAATACCTGCGGGAGAACGGACTTGACAGTACTTTAGGGGCCTCTGTTGTGAAAAGCGGCGCTGATGTGGTCCTGGCCGACGGCAACACCCTGGCTCAAGCCCAGCTGCTTAAAGGCAAGCCTTGTGCCGGCATAGAAATAGCTTTGCCCTCACTGGGCTATCTCGATGTGGTCGAAAAATCCTTCCTGGGCGCTTCCGGCGCCATGCTGCTCCTGGAACAAATCCTCAATGGCCTGCGCTTTATTTACGGCTAGCCCCGCCTTTAGAATTTTTTAAGGTATAGACCTGTCCCCAAATAGGATATAATAAATGCAAATCATTCCTATTACTAAATGGGGGCAAATCATTTGGACGCACGCAATTGGGATCAAGCCATTAGAAAACTGGGCAAAAAGGCGACTCCGCAAAGAAAGGCCATTCTGACCGCACTGTCGCAGCAAGACAAGCCGGCCACAGTCGACGAAATCTTCATTGAGGTCAGGGAGCATCAAAAGACCAGTCTTTCCACGGTCTACCGCAACCTGGAACTGCTCTTTTCACAGGGGCTGATCAACAAGCAGGGGTTTCCAGGTGAAAAAGCCCGCTACAGCTTGAAAAGGGACACCCACGAGCACACTCTGGTGTGTATAGACTGCCGGAAAATAGTGGCTATTACCGGATGCCCCCTGGAATCCTATGCGGTTGAAATCGGTTTGCGCGAAAATTTTGTGGTCCTGGATCATCGCATGGAGATGTATGGTTATTGCCAGAAATGCAGCCAGATCAGAGGGAGGGTTTCAGATTGAAAAAGCTGGTGATCGGCCTGTTGATATTGGGCCTGTTATTATCTCTGGCCGGCTGCGGGGTCATCCCCTTGGCCTCGGAGAAGACCTCCGGACAGCCTCCGCAAAAAGCAGGGGTTCATATCGTCACCTCTTTTTACCCGCTCTATATCATGCTGCTCAATATCACAGCAGACGTCGAAGGGGTTACGGTCAGCAATCTAACTCGCAAAGAGACCGGCTGCCTGCACGACTATCAATTAAGCCCCGGCGATATGCAGAAACTGCAGGGGGCTGATATTCTGGTTATCAATGGGGCCGGGATGGAATCCTTTATGGATAAAGTGATGCGGCAGTATCCGCAAATACCTATAGTGGAAGCCAGCCAGGGCCTGGAATTCATCATGCATGACGGACACCCCAACCCCCATCTGTGGGTGAGCCTCAATGGGGCCAAAAAAGAGGTGGATAATATCAGCCGGCAGCTGGCATCTCTGGATCCCTCCAATCAGGAAGCATATGCCAGAAACAGTTCAACCTATATTGAAAAAATCAACCAGCTGCAGTCCGAAATGCACCGGGTTATCGACCCGGCTCCCCAACGCCAGATCGCCACTTTCCACGAAGCCTTCGCTTATTTTGCCAGTGAGTTCGACCTGCAGGTGGCGGCGGTGGTGGAAAGAGAACCGGGATCCGAACCCAGCGCCGGGGAACTGGCTGACATCATCGAAGAGATCAAGAATAAAAAAGTTGCGGCTGTTTTTACCGAACCACAGTATCCCACCACTGTCGCCGAAGCCATCGCCCGTGAAAGCGGGGTTGCAGTCTATGCCCTCGATCCTGCGGTCAGCGGCCCTGATGATAAGAATGCCTATCTTGACATCATGCAGCAAAACCTGGAGGTCTTGAGGGAGGCTTTATACTGATGAAGACAGTCGAACCACTGCAGCCATGCGGCTCAGCATGCGGGCTATGCGTGACCCAGATCAGCCATTTCAGCGTCAATATTCGCGGTAAATGCATTCTTGACGACATTAATCTGCAGATCCACTGCGGGCAGCTGACCGCTCTGATAGGGCCCAATGGAGCCGGCAAGTCGACCCTTTTTAAAGCTATCCTGGGAGAAATCCCCCATGAGGGCAAACTACAATTTCTCGACAGCGAGGGAAACCGCAGCGCCAAGCCCAGGATCGGCTATGTCCCCCAGCGGCTCAATTTTGATGTCAATTCACCCATAACCGTAGGCGATCTTTTTACAGCAGCTTTGGGACAGGTGCCGGTTTTTTTAGGCGGAAGTCGCCGCACCCTTCATAATGCCCGGCTGGCTTTATCCAGGGTCGAAGCTGAGCACCTCATAAACCGGCGCCTGGGGGCATTATCAGGGGGCGAACTGCAGCGCATCCTTTTGGCCCTGGCCCTGGAACCGGTTCCCGATCTGCTGCTCCTGGATGAGCCCATTTCCGGGGTGGATTTCAAAGGTATGCAGCGTTTCTACCGCATCGTCTCAGAATTACGGCAGCAATATGATCTGTCGGTAATCCTGGTCTCCCATGATTTAAATGCGGTGGCTGACTATGCAGACCGGGTGGTCTTATTAAACCGGGTCATTCTCTGTGACGGCACTCCGCAGGAAGTGATGAAGCATCCTCTTTTCGAAGCAACTCTGGGCAGACTGGAACATTTTATGTAAGTTGCGGCGTATAGAACGAAAGGACAGTGGGATGTACGAAAATATCAGCGCCTTAATCAGTTTACTGCCTTTTTCCTGGGCCCAATATGCCTTTATGCAAAACGCCCTCCTGGCAGTCCTGGCAGTGGTGCCTTTGTTCTCCTTGCTGGGGGCCATGGTGGTCAATAACCAGATGGCTTTTTTTTCGGATACTCTGGGGCATTCAGCCCTCACCGGCATCGCCATCGGGGTTATAGCCGGGGTGCAGAACCCCACCTGGTCCATGTTGATTTTCGCGGTTTTCATAGCCATGGTGGTCACTTTCATCAAAGAACGAACCGGCTCTTCCGCTGACACCATAATCGGAGCGGTGTCGGCCACAGCAGTGGCTCTGGGAATCGTTATTCTTTCCAAAGGGGGCGGTTTTGCCCGCTACAGCCGCTACCTGGTGGGCGACCTGCTCAGCATCACTCCCCAGGAAGTGTCGGCTTTAGGCCTGGTGCTCTTGGCTGTCCTGGTGTTGTGGTACATAATTTTCAATCAATTGTTGTTGCTCAGCATCAACCCCTCTCTGGCAGGCAGCCGAGGTTTCAAGGTCAAGCTGGTGGAAGCCTGCTTCGCCATCTCCCTGGCCCTGGTGGTCACCTTTACCATTCAGTGGATAGGCATTTTGATTATCAACGCCCTTTTAGTGCTGCCGGCCGCGGCGGCACGCAATATTGCAGCCGGAATGAGATCTTATCATCTCTGGGCCTTTTTAATCACCGCCGTATGCGGGGTTAGCGGCCTTATCCTCTCTTATTACTGGGATACCGCCACCGGGGCCACTATAGTGCTTCTGGCTGCTTTATGCTATATTTTCACCCTGATGATCCGCCAGCCGGGGCGATGATGAATTGCCGGGTTGGGGCAGTCATTTATTAATAAGGGCACACTTTTTGAAATGGCGGCTAGAGAGCAGTGGAAATCCGGGAATAAGTCTTCCTGATCCCGGCTGCAGATTGGAGGCGCCACTGTCCAGTTGCAGGAAGAAACATGCCGTTCACAGAAGGCTCCGCACCAAAAGATTAAATATGGAATTGGGGAAGATCTATACGCCCGTGCCGGCAATTATCTGCCTTTTCTGAGGATTTCGAAACACTCGCAGTACATCCCTTTACGGGTCATAACCCCGCGATAGCGGTTTAGTCCCTGAATAGCTTCATGGTAGTCACGGTTCTCAATCTGAGACTGGTGCATTGCCAGGGCTACTAATTTTCGCTGCATCTGTACGGTTATATCTTCAACATAGGTGATGTTCTGCAATGGAGTCCACACCTCATAGCAGAATACATCTTTTACCAGCCAGGGTTTGCCGGTTAAATCATGGAAGAACGGACTCCGGGCCCTTTCGATGGCTTCTAAAACAATCTCGTTGGTGGCGATATGATCCTTATGACCGTCATTTTTATGCGGCACATAAATTATGTCCGGCTGCTTTTCCCGAATCAGGTTGACTACCGGAATCAAGGTATCTTTGTTATAGCCCAAATAGCCGTCTTCATTGTGCAGAAATATCACTTCATTGGTTCCCAAGAGGGCAGACGCCTGCCGGGCCTCGGTCTCCCTGACCCGGGCCAATTCGGTTTTGGAATAACGGATGTTACCGGCTTCTCCCGAAGTCAAGTAAGCCACCGCTACCATGTGGCCCACTTCGGAGTGTTTTAAAATGCTGCCGCCGCATCCTATAACGTCATCATCGGGATGCGGAGAGAAGACCAGTACATTCATAATATGCCTCCCCGATCGTTTGCAGGCGGCCCCGTCAATGAAACTTATTTGTGCTCAGAAACTCGACTTTGGGTAACAGGATTAGAGAAATATCGGGTATTCCGCCGAAAGAGGCCGCAGAGAAGTGTTTTATTCCAACAATATATTATATTGTATGGATGCATCCTGTCAGGCAGAACTGCTAAATTGTGGTTTTTCCCCAAAATGCGCCGCAGTATTATTCACGATTGCATCTGGCTTTTGCCTGACCTGTTATGTGATAATATGAAGGACAAACAGGTGAAAAAAGTAATATTTTCAACAATACAGGTACAGGTTAGCGGGTTATGGATTCGAAAGCAGCCCTGATCGAAAAGCTTGATCGCTTGCAAGACATTATCCGGCAGCATCGGCGCGTCTTGGCGGCGTTTTCAGGCGGGGTTGACAACACTCTGTCGCTGGCGGCGCGTCACTGCTGGACAATGATACCATAAACAACATCTGAGAACGACCGATCTAACCCTGCAAACAAGGCTGGAAGGGGAACTAGCATGGATCATAACCATATTGCACAGGTGCTGGAGGAATACAGACAGGGCCGGATCGGATTGGATCACGCCCTGGATAAGCTGCGCCACCTGCCTTTTGAAGACCTGGGTTATGCCAAGATAGATCATCACCGGGTTCTGCGCCAGGGTCATCCTGAAATAATCTTTGCCGAAGGCAAATCGGCCTTGCAGCTGGAAGGCATAATCGATGCGCTGCGGCAGAAGGGCAGCAACATTTTGGCCACCCGCCTCAGCGCCGATAAATATCAGGCCCTGGCCGAACGATGGCCGGGAATGGAATATAACCCTCTGGCAAAGGTTCTGATCATTCGCCAAAACGAGGTCAAGCCAAGCCGGGGGGTAATCCTGGTGGCTACCGCAGGTACATCCGATATCGGGGTGGCCGAAGAGGCGGCTCTTACAGCCGAAATACTCGGTAATTCAGTAGATCGCCTGTATGATGTGGGTGTGGCCGGCATCCATCGGCTTCTGGCCCATCAGGCAAAGTTGGAACAGGCCAATGTTATAATTGCCGTGGCAGGAATGGAAGGCGCTTTGCCCAGCATAATCGCCGGTTTGACCGATAAACCGGTGCTGGCGGTCCCTACCAGTGTTGGCTATGGGGCCAGCTTTCAGGGATTGAGTGCGCTCTTATCCATGCTCAACAGCTGTTCCAGCGGGGTGGCGGTATTCAATATAGACAACGGCTTCGGGGCCGGCTACTTTGCCAGCCGCTTAAACCGGCAGATAGAAGCTTCCTCAGAACAAAAATCGAGGCGGGAATGAGTATGAGCAAAGTATTGTATTTTGACTGTTTTGCGGGGATATCGGGGGATATGACTCTGGGGGCTTTGTTGGATGCAGGGGCTGACCAGCAATACCTCCGCAGTGAACTGGCCAAGCTCAATATAGGCGGGTTCACCATTACTGCAAGCAAAAAAACCAGGCGGGGCATTGCCGGCACCGATGTTCAGGTAAAGCTGCCCGCCCGCTCCATGCATCCTGCCGACAAATCCTGCTGCAGCCAGGCGGATCATCACCATTGCCATGACAATGGCCACTCGCATATGCACAGCCACCCTGAACCCGGCATGTTTGACGAGCCGCTTCAGGATCCGGATAAAACCCGGCACGACCATAAGCTGCACCGCAACTTAAATGACATTGAAACCTTGATCCGGGCAAGTTCACTAAACGACAAGGTTAAAGCCACCAGCCTCAAGATATTCAACCGGCTGGCCCGGGCTGAAGCACAGGTCCATCTGCGCAAGATAACTGAAGTGCATTTTCACGAGGTCGGAGCGGTCGATTCTATTGTCGATATAGTAGGAACTGCCATATGTCTTGACTATTTGGGGATAGAAAAAATATGGTCATCGCCGCTGCATCTGGGCAGCGGCTTCCTGCAGTGCGCCCACGGCACCCTGCCGGTTGAAGCGCCTGCTACGATGGCTCTGTTAGAAGGCGTCCCGGTTTATTCCACCGGGATCAAACATGAACTGGTGACTCCGACCGGAGCGGCCATTATTACCTCCCTGGCAGAGGCTTTCCAGCCGATCCCGGAGCTGGTGATCAAGCGGGTAGGGTACGGGGTAGGGGACGGAGAAATCGAGATTCCCAACCTGTTGCGGGTCATCCTGGCAGAGCAGGCACCTTCATCAGCCTTGCTGCTCTTGGAGAGCAATATAGATAATATGAACCCCGAGTTCTATTCACACCTTTTCCCGCTGCTCCTGGAGCAGGGTGCGGTGGACGTTTACCTGACTCCAATCATTATGAAAAAAAACCGCCCCGGTATCATACTCAGCGTATTATGCCCGGCGCTCTCAGCCGATAAGCTGGAGGAGACCATTTTTGCGGAGACCACCACTCTGGGGGTCCGCAGGATGGCGGTAAACCGCCACTGCCTGCAGCGGGAAGTACGCCGGGTCAAAACCCGCTATGGAGAGGCTCAGGTTAAAGTGGCGATACGTGATGGCAGGATATTGAGGGCGTCTCCCGAATATGAAGATTGCAGCCGCATCGCCAAGGCAAAGCAGCTGCCTCTGCAGGAAGTCTACCGGGAGGTTAGCCGGGCAGCTGAACAGTCAATAATGGCTTTTACTCAGTTTACCCCGGAGGATCATGTCTAGCGCATTATGAAATATAGCACAACTGCGGTAAGGTATACGGCAACCACCGCAATATAAGTCCATTTGCGGATCTTTTCCAGCCGGGCTGTTTTCTTGATAGCCTTATCAATCCGGGCTTCATCCCGGCGCCTCTTCAGTTCCCGCTCCTCATCGCTTAACTCCCGCTGCCCCCTTTCCAGTTTTTCTTTTTCCCAGGCTTCTCTTTGTTCTGATGAGAGTGGCATGCTTTGTCCCCCCCATATAATTGCTTGAACAGCATAGCTACAACGAGCATCTGCTCTGTTTCTTATTGTAACCAATCACTCCAGCCCGACTCAAGTCGGTTCCAGCATTGTCAGCACTGCCTTAAAGATCCGAAAATACTACGGTTTTGTACAAATATCGTCCGAGAATCGAACAGGTACTCCCGAATATTATTTATATATAGGACTAATATATCGGTGTTTGTAGCAATTCCGCATTTTGGTATGAATATTGCTATATTTTATAGGAAAAGCAGTGAAATATGTTCAGGAGGTGTGTCCTTTGGTCAGTATCGAGCATTTAATAGATGATTTGCATAATGGGAATGAGAAAACACGAGCTTTTACCGCTGAGGATATCTGCTTTGATGAAATTCCCGGGGGTATAGAAGTGCTGATAAACAGGTTGATGGTAGAGGAATCCCGCTATGTGCGGGGAGTAATCGTTAATTGCCTGAAAAGGACTAAGGACCGGGATGTCGTAACAAAGACCATTCCATTATTGGCTAATCAAAGTGCGGTCATTCGCAATGCCGGTATCGAAATTCTGTCTGCTCAGGGAGAACTGGCCACCGAATTTATGAGAATGCTGTTAGACGACCCGGACAAAGACATTCGCAAATTCGCCCTGGATATTCTATTTCAGCTCAAGAGCATCAATAGTGCAGGTTTAATTGCGGAGGCTCTAAATGATGCGGATATCAATAATATCATTACTGCGGTTGAATATCTGGGCCAAATGGAAAATACCGGCTGTACCCACCGGGTCAATGAGCTCTTCAAACGGACTGACAACATATTGCTGCGATGCACTTGTCTTGAAGCCCTGGCCCTAATCGGCGACGATGAATCCTTTCACTATATCAATAAAATGTATCCCCGTTATGAGAATATCGGCTTTTTGGAGCAGTATTCCTTCTTAAAATTTGTTGCTCGCAAAGGGACGGATATACATCTGCCCTTAATAACCTCCTTAATGAAGGACAAGGGGCAGGTAATGCACAAGGAAATCATCAATGCCATCGAAGGTATATTACTGCGTAATCCCCGTGAAACTCTGCCTTTTGACTTATTAAAGGCTCTTTCAGACTACTTAAGGACTGACATTCCCGCTATCAACAGGTACGAGCTATTGGTGCTCTTGGGGCAGTATCGGAACCCTGAAATATTTCAGCTATTAATTGAGTATCTGGGCTGCCAGCAATCCCTAATATGTATGGGAGCAGTTGAAGGCCTGGGTTTATACGGCAGGCCTGAGGCTTTGCCGGCCTTAATCGAGCTTAAAGAAAAGGTAGGTGACCCAGACCTTTCAGAAACCATAGAAAAGACCATCGTCAAACTTAACCAGTAAAAACGAGGTGATATATTTGGAATTGCCTCTGGAATACTTCATCAAATTAAGAAACTTAATTTATGAACGTACCGGCATTAGCTATGAAGAAAATAAAATCTATTACATTAAGAAGCGTCTGCAACAGCGCATGCAAGCTGGGGAATTTACCCGGATAGAAGATTATATCAAGCACTTGAGACTGTTCGACCCTAAAGGCATAGAATTTCAGGAATTGATGAACCTTTTGACGGTTAATGAAACTTATTTCTTTCGGGAGTTTTCCCAGCTGCAGGTTTTTGCCGAGGCCTGTCTGGAGGAAACCACCCATGCAAAATGGAAAGCCGACGCCAGAACGATTAAGATTTTCTGCGCCGGCTGCTCCACGGGGGAGGAGCCTTATACACTGGGTATCATTCTTAAGGAGATGCTCGACAATTTTCCGGCCTGGAATGTGCTGATCAAAGCGGTAGACATCGACAAAAACGTACTCAGAGTTGCCCAACGGGGAGTATACGACCAGCGATCGATAAAAGATGTACCCCCTTCATATCTCAAAAGCTATTTTTCCGTGACTGCGGCAGGACAATATGCGATCGATGACAGCATCAAGGATATGGTGATCTATGAACACTTGAACCTTATGGACCGGCGGGCACTGCGCTGTGAAGAGAATTATGATTTTGTCTTTTGCCGTAATGTGCTTATATATTTCGATGATGTCTCCCGCAAGCAGGTAGTAGACAAATTCTACGGCATATTGCGCCAGGGCGGCTTTATTTTCCTGGGGCACGCCGAGTCCTTAAGCCGCATCAGTACCGCCTTCAGAATACGCCGTCTCAATGAACACATCGTTTATCAGCGGTAGACACAATGAAGGGAACAATTGCTGGAAATCCATTATGAGTTTTTTGGTTAGGGGTGAAATGGATGGGTGAGAAAGTTCTCATAGTCGATGACTCGGAAATGATACGTAATTTTCACAGCTATATTCTAAAAAGTATTGGTTTGGAAATCGTAACCGCCCTGGATGGGGCTGACGCACTGGAGAAAATCTACAGCAGTGATGGAGAACTGCTGATTTGTCTCACCGATATAAATATGCCCAATATGGATGGTTATACCCTGATCGAACGCCTGCGGGAAGACCCCCGCTATGAAGATCTGCCCATTATCATTGTATCCACCGAAGATGAGATGCAGGATAAGCAGCGGGGCTTTGAAGCAGGCGCCAATCTTTATATCGTAAAGCCTACCGATCCGGATCAGCTGATAGAAAATATCCGGATGCTCCTGGGTAAATAGAGAAGGGTGGTTTACATTTGAAATACACCTTTGAAGCGGATGACCTGGAATTATTGCAAGGCATTATTGAGGAATCCACCGAGCACCTGCATGGGATCGAAGAAGGCATACTGCGCCTTGAAAATGACTTTGCCTCTGATTTATTGGATTCAATATTCAGAGCGATGCATTCGGTAAAAGGTGTCGCGGGATTTTTGGATCTCAGTCCAATAAAAGATACCGCCCATGTTTTGGAATCCTTCCTGACCGATATGAAAAAAGGCCTTTATAGCAGCAATTCAGAAATTACCGATGCCTTACTGCGCGGTGTGGATATATTAAACGGCCTTATCCGTCAGTTGGGCAATCAAGTTAAAGAAGTTGAAGATGCTTCGATTAATCACGGCTTTGTGATTGAACTGGCCGAACTTGACTATGCAGCATTTATTCATGAAGTGGAAGATTTGCGCAAAAAGGAATTGGCCGGCGCCGAATCAAGCCTTAGCCTGGCTCAGAACGGCAGCTGTGCCGATGCTCCCATTAAGGTTCAGCTCTCACCCCTATATGAACAAATGATGGCGGACTTTATTGAAGAAACCATAGAGCACCTGGAAACCATCGAACAAAAATGCGTAGAAGCCGAGAAACACCCGGAAGACCCTGATATTCTCAATACGATTCTGAGGGGAGTTCACAGTATTAAAGGCGGGGCCGGGGTCATTGCCAGTATGCAGGATAAGGTGATCCCCTCTGACCCGACAATAGCGATTAAGACTTTAACCCACGCCGCTGAATCCCTGCTTCAGCAGCACCGCAACCGTTCCGGGCGGCTGTCCCCGGCAGTAGTTGATATCATTCTGGCTGTTGTAGACAAAATCACCGTACTCATTGCGGTTCTTAAAGGAAAAAAGATAGCAGGCTTTTCTGCTGAGAACCTTTTGCAACGCATAGAATCCTTATCTCAGGAAAAGCAGGAGGATGAAGAAAAACCGCCCGGAGAGGAAACCATTAAAAAACTGCCGCAACAACTGGCCGCTTTCATGAACATCAGCGATCAGGCCCTGGAATCCATGCTGGGCCTGATCAACACCATAAAACCAGGTGAGGTGATGAATGACAAGCGGACCAAACAGTATATCCGGGCACTCAAAAGCATCGCTTCAACGGCCCGTTACCTGGATTATGAAGCATTGTCAGTCGAAGTGGATAAGGCCCTCAAATTTCTGGACCGCTATACACCGGAAAAGGATACGGTTACGCAGGATCTGGTTCAATTTCTACACTACAATTATGAAACCGTCAAAAGCTTTATGACCTCAAAAATTGAAAGCATTCGTTTTCTGCTTGATAACGTACCTGCTGACTACAGCGAAAAAAAGATCGGCGAAATACTCATAGCAGAAAAAAAGTTGAATTCAGAACAACTGGATTGGGCTTTAACCCAGCAAAAGCGTCTGGGAACCATCCTGGTAGATGCGGGGGCGGTAAAAGAAAATGATCTGGAAATCGCCCTGGCCAAACAGGCGATAGCCCGGGAAAAAGAAAAACAGTCGGTTGAACAGGCCAAAAGCAGTGAGCTGGGCAGTCAGTCCATCCGGGTCAGCCAGGAAAAAATGGATCGCCTTATGAATATGATCGGAGAATTGCTGATATCGAAAAACCGTATCTTCCACCTGGCTGCAACGATTGGGCTGGACTATGATCTGCCGGGTCTGGCCCGGGAGGTCAAAGAGGTGGCGGCAGAACTGGCCAGAATATCAGACGAATTGCAGAATGCCATCATGTCTGCCCGCATGGTTCCGCTGCGGGCCCTTTTTCAGCGTTACCCCCGCACCATTCGGGATACTGCCCGAAAGACCGGCAAAGAGATTGACTTCATTATCGAAGGTGAAGATACCGAATTAGACAAGACAGTCATTGAAGCCATCAATGACCCTTTGGTACACATACTCCGTAATGCCGTTGATCACGGCATCGAGAACCCGCCGGAGCGTGAATCCAAAGGCAAGAGCCCTGCCGGTCAGATCCGGTTGACTGCGGGATACCAGGGCAATCATGTCTTGATCGAGATTGCCGACAATGGCCGGGGGCTTAATCCTGATGAAATCAAATTAAAAGCATTGAAAAAAGGCCTTATCACCACGCAGCAGATAGAGTGCATCAGCAGCGAGGAAGCGTTCCAATTGATATTCGCCCCTGGTTTCAGCACCCGGGAAGAGGTTAATGAGCTTTCCGGACGGGGGGTAGGAATGGATGTGGTGAAGACCAACATCGAAAAGGTGGGCGGGTCAGTTAATTTGAGCAGCAGCCTTGATCAGGGCACCCTGATCTCCTTAAAAATACCATTATCCATGTCAATCATACGCGGGCTCATGGTTGAAAGTTATGAAGAGCGTTTTGTCATTCCCCTGGACTCCATCGTAGAAACGGTAAAACTGACCGGAAGTGCGGTTCGAACTTTCAAAAACAATATGGCCGCTGATATAAGGGAGGAAATCATCCCGCTGGTCAGTTTGTATGACATCCTTCAATTCGGAAACAGCCTCGATGTCATAAAAGACTGTACCACCCGGGAAACGGTTTCCGTAGTGGTCATAAGCTGTGATGGTTATAAATTTGGGCTCATCGTCGATTTGTTCAAAAGCGAGCAGGAATTTGTAGTTAAAGCCCTGACTGAGGAACTGGCCGGCTTAAAGATATACACAGGCGCAACGATACTGGGTGACGGCAATGTGGTGTTAATCTTGAACCCGTCCTACTTGCTTCAGGCCTGGGCAGCAGTGTGATGCGGGCGGGACTCTTCATCCGGAAGGCATCCATAAGGCCGGGGCCGGAGAGCCCGGTGCAGATGTGGCCATCAGTATTGATTGCAACGGTGTTCTGAATATATCGGCTTTAGATATTTACCCTGGCAGGCGCAACCAGGTGGATATAACCGAACCATGTACGCCGGCGGGATATCGTCCGCCGTGGAAAATGTTAAGTACTCAAAAAGAGAAGGAGTGATGATTGTGGCTAAGAAATTGGAGAAGCCGTCAAGTATGGAGATCAGCGAAAAAACCGGCATCCCGGTAAAAAGGGACAGTGATGATGACATCGTCCGCAAGAGGGAGCAGGCGCGGAAAATGGCTCAGGAAAAAGCCAGAGCCCGCACCCTGGCCAAACAACAGGCCATGGCGGAAAGGATTGCAGCCGCGTCAGAACAATTGCTGGCCGGAATTGAAGAATCCAATGCGGCTGCCCAGGAATTCTCCCGCCTGATGGACCAACTGTCTTCCAACGGCCAGCAAGTGGGAAGCAGCAGTGAGGAAATGCGGGCAGCGGCAGTACAGGTTAACCGCTCCGCTGCAGAACTGGAAAAAAGCCTGGGTTTATTGACCAATAATGCCCAAAACGGTACCAATGCCGCCCGGGAATCGATTGCCGCCATGGAAAGCATGGGGAATCTGTTAAAAGAAGCCGCGGGCAAAAACGCCCAATCGGGTCAGCGCATCGGAGAATTGGAAGTCCAATCCCGCAAAATCGGCGACATCGTTCAGGCGGTGGTGATGATTGCCGACCAGACCAATCTGCTGGCCTTAAACGCCGCCATCGAAGCCGCCCGGGCTGGTGAACATGGGCGGGGATTCGCCGTGGTAGCCGATGAAGTCAGAAATCTGGCCGAAATATCCGAGCGTTCGGCCCGGGATATCCGCGGGGTGGTCGATGAGATCCGCAGCGGGGTAGAAGTTGTGGTTAAGGATATAAATATCGTTGTAGACGATTTTAACAGTATGCAATCCGACCTTGCGGAAACCAATCAGGGTTTTGAACGGATGGGCAAACTTTTCGGCCAATACGCGGACATGGTCTATCAGGACACCAGGCTTTCCAACGATTTGCAGCAGATGTCAAACGATTTTCTGGGGATAGCAGAATCTATCGCAACCGGCTCCGAGCAAATTCTGGCCGCGGCCGAACAGTCAAACAAAGCGGTGGTCGAACAAGGAAAAGCCATCAGCGAAGTAAACTCCGCCACGCAGGAACTGGCGGAGATGGCGGAAGAATTGAAAAACTCAACCAATATCAACAAATCGGCGGAAGAGGTGGCGGCAACCGCGGAAGAACTGTCAGCCAATATTGAAGAACTGAGCACATCAGCAACCCAGGTAGCCAGCGCCCTCATGCAAATGTCCGATGGAACCAAATCGATTCTGGCCGAGAGCGGCAAAGCGGCTGCCTTTGCCGAGACCTGCCAGGACAAGGTAAATGAACTGATAAAGCTGGCCGGGGAAGCAGGAGAAGTCAATCAAGAAATCGCCAAAATACTGGAGGATTCGCGGGCAGCGGCCCGGGATGTGTGGCAGCGCTTGCAGGAATGCATCAAATCCTACGATGCCACCAATAATGCCATTGAAGCCCTGCAGGATAAAATTCGCCGTATCGAAAAAATCGTTGATACCATCGAGAATGTATCCATTCAAACCAATATGCTGGCCGTGAACGGCTTTGTTGAAGCAGCCACCGCCGGTGAGCACGGGCGCGGTTTCTCAGTAGTGGCCGGAGACATCAGGAATCTGGCCAGCGAATCAGCGGAAAACGCGGATAAGATTAAAGATCTGGTCAGGGATATCCAGATCCAGATGACCAAGGTGGCCATGGAAATATCGCAATCAGAAATTGCTTCCCGTAAAGCGGACGAGCAAGCCGGTGTGGCCGCTCAAAGAAATGGGTTGGTGACTGCGGAGATTGAAGACATCGTCAGAAACCGGTTGGTGTTGAGGAAATGCATTGATGAGAGCCAGACGGCGATAGCGGAAGATGTCAAGGAATCCAGACGGGTGGCAGAGATTATCGCTGAGACGGAAAAACAGGTGGAAGAGGCTTCCCGTATAGCCCAGGAGCAGGCCAAAGCCATCAATGAGTTGGCCAATTCCATAGAAGAAATCGCATCCATTGCAGATGAAATGCAAATCGGTTGATTTGAGGAGAATGAAATTTAATCGAGGAGGGATTTTTAAATGAGTGCGGACAATTTATTCTCCTCCGACGAAATGCAACTGGTTACCTTCACTCTGGGACAGGAGAACTTCGGTATCGATATTATGAACGTACAGGAAATTATCAGAATACCTTCAATAACCATGGTGCCTCAGGCTCCCCCCTATGTAGAGGGGGTAACCAACCTGCGGGGAGAGATCCTGCCGGTGCTGGATACCAGGGTAAAATTCGGTATGGAAAGGACGGCCCGTGATGTCTCCAGCCGGGTCATTGTGGTGGATGTGAGGGGGAAAAAAGCCGGTTTAAGTGTGGATGCGGTATCTGAAGTACTGCGGGTGGAGAGCGGATGCATAGAGGCCACCCCAACCGCGGTTTCAGGGGCAGACGCCGGGCAGGTATCCGGCGTGGTCAGGGTTAATGACGGGAAAAGACTGGTCATGATACTGGAAGCCGGAAATCTATGCAGTATGGATGCGGCTGTAAATAATGAAACCAATGCTGTAAAAACCGGAAACGCCGGCAGTAAAGGCAGCCTGGAGAAAAAACTGGAAGAAGTTCAGCTGGTGTCATTTCTGCTGGGATCGGAGGAATTCGCCCTGGAAATTGAGAGCGTAAGGGAGATCATCCGCTATCCGAACATCGTAAAAGTGCCGAATATGCCAGTCTATGTAAAAGGGGTCATATCCCTGCGGGATAACCTGATGCCGATCATAGATATGCGTGTCAAGCTCAATACCGGTCATGATGACATCACCGACAGTACCCGGGTGATCGTAGTCGATGTAGACAATGCCAGTATTGGGCTGGTGGTAGACCGGGTATATGAAGTGACCCGTATTCCGAAAGATACCATTTTTGCTCCCCCCCAGGCCCTTAGCAATGAGAATGGCGACCGCTTGCAGGGCATCGCCCGGGTCGAGGGGGGCAAACGCATCATTATGCTTTTAGAGCCCAGGGATATCATCATCAGGGAAGAACTAAAAGATATCGGTGCGCTGGAAAATACAGAAGTCACTATGGTGGAAGAAGAAGAGGGACTTGTAAATGGCTTGGAAGAGGAACAGATGGTGGTCTTTAAGCTGGCGGATGAACAGTATGGCGTGCGCATAACCCAGGTACAGGAGATTAACCGTTTATCCAAAATAACCAAGGTGCCTCGCGCCCCCCGCTTCGTCGAAGGGATTATCAATCTGCGCGGAGATGTTATACCAGTCATTGATTTGCGCAAGCGTTTCGAAATTGAGTATAAAAACTACACTGAATTTACCCGGGTGATCGTAAGCGATATTAATAATAAAAAGGTCGGCATCATTGTTGATGAAGTCTTGGAGGTTCTACGCATCTCCAGAAATCTTATGGAAGATGCTCCGGATATACTCAGCAACCAGCATTTGCAGAGTTTCATGGACGGTATCGCCAACCTGGAAAACCGGATGATTATGATGCTTAATCTGGATAACATTTTGGTGGAGAAAGAATGGCAGAAGCTTCAGGATCTGGACCGCACCGGAAAAGCCAGCCCGTCCAGGGCCGGTAAACCTAAAAAAACAGGGCAGGGGCGAGAAGCTTGATAAGAGTACTGATAGCTGATGATTCTGCGTTAATGCGCAAAACCCTAAAGAGAATACTGGAAAACGATGCCGAGATCGAGGTAGTGGCCGCTGCCCGGGATGGCAATGATGTAGTGGAAAAAGCCCGGGAATACAGGCCCGATGTGATTACCATGGACGTGAACATGCCGGGGCAGGATGGGATAACTGCCCTGCAATACATCGTTCATGAAAAAATCTGTCCGGTCATCATGGTATCATCTCTTACTCAGGAAGGCGCAGCAACAACCTTTGAGGCTCTGGAACTGGGGGCATTCGATTTTATCGGCAAACCGGGGGGGACTGTTTCCAGCAACATGGACAACGTGGCTGGTGAGCTTTTAAAAAAAATCAGGCTGGCTGCCAGTATCAAGCAAAATGGTAGAGCTGCCGATCAATTGTTCCGCAGCCGGAAAAAGCCGGAATTAAAGCTTAAAGCCCCCCCTACCAGTAAAATGCATAAAGCCGTAGCCATGGGGATTTCTACCGGAGGCCCCAAGGTGATCTATGAGGTTCTGCCCCTGCTTCCCCCCGACCTAAATGCTTCCTTATTCCTGGTGCAGCATATGCCGGTTAACTTTACCGCCACCTTTGTCAGGAGGCTTAACGAATCCTGTCAGCTGGAAGTGGTGGAAGCTCAGGCAGGCATGAAGGTGGAAAAAGGCGCACTTTATGTGGGCAGCGGGGGTCGGCATCTTAATCTGGTCAAAAATTCGGGTGGTGATGTCTTGATAAGACTCGCCAGCAAACCTGATCATTTGTTTATGCCCTCTGTGAGCATCATGATGGATTCAGTATTAGGTGTTTACGGTTCCAGAACTGTAGGGGTGATCATGACCGGAATGGGAAGCGATGGAGCAGACTCTATGGTAAATATCCGTAAAGCAGGTGGAATAACCATTGCCGAGTCGGAAGAAAGCGCTATTGTTTTCGGCATGCCGGGTGAGACCATTAAACGCGGAGGCGCGGAAATAGTAGCGCCTATATGGGATATTGCCGGGGAGATCGTTAAGGCAGTTAATCGCTGATACGGATAGGTTTGGAGCAATGTTGATTGCCATTCACTAATTAAACCGATTTATAACCATTCAGAGTAGGGGGATTGATCATGAAAGGTTTGCGTAAAGATGGGCGTGCCATCAGGGTGATGGCAGTAGATGATTCTCCGGTAACCCGCAAGATGATTAAGAAGGCATTAGTGCCGGAGGGATTTGAAATTGTCGGGGAAGCGGGAAACGGAAGGGATGCGGTGGAACTCTGCGAGAAGATTGATCCTGATATTATTACCATGGATGTTACCATGCCAATCATGGATGGCCTGGAAGCGGCATTAATTATCAAGCAAAAAAATCCCCGGCAAAAAATCATTATGCTTAGCGCCATGAGTGACCAGAATATTGTTGAGGAAGCTATGTCACGGGGTATAAACCATTTCTGCTCCAAACCATTTACAGCTGGAGATATGGTTGCCAAAATCATGCAGGTAATAAGCGAATAGAGGTGAAAGAGTGGATCTTGCTCAGACAATTGCACCATTTGTTAGAGCCAGTAATCATGTTTTTAAGCAATTGCTGGATCTAAATATTAATAAAGGCCAGGCCGAACCGGAAGGGGACAACTTCGTCTCGCAGGGTTTTACCGTTATGGTAGGTTTGACCGGAGGATGGCAGGGCTGGTTTTTCCTGGATATGAGCCAAGATACAGCCATAAAACTAGCCGGCCTCATGACCGGAGAAGCGTATGATAATGTGGATAATGAGGAAGTGTTGCTGGCAGGCGCCGAGATTGCCAACATCATCAGCGGCAATGCCCTCACCGATATCAACAACCTCAACTCCGGTGTCAGCATTCGTCTGACCCCTCCCAGCGTCTTTGCCGGCGAGGGTATGAGTATGTTTAACGTCAAGCTGAACGCCTATTCCGTTCTATTACAGACTGATGCCGGGAACATCAAAATAAATGTGGTAATGAAGGAGGCGAAATAGCTGATGGACGTCAAGTATGTAAACGCCTTTATTGCCGGTTTGATAGAAGTATCGGGAATGTTGGGTATAAACAGCCTGGCCCGGACTGGATTAAATAAGCGGGATCATCTCAAGACCGAAAATGACGTTAATATCATATTAGGCCTGGTGGGGGATTTGAAGGGAAATGTAGTACTATCCATGCAAGAGACTACCGCCATGAAAGTAGCCTCCAAAATGATGGGCGGCATGCCGGTTACAGAATTTGATGTAATGCCCAAAAGCGCACTTTGCGAACTATCCAATATGGCTAATGGCAGAAGCGCCAGCGAACTGGAGAAAATTGGTGTCATGACCAGCATTACCCCGCCAACGCTAATTCATGGCCGTAACATGATATCACTGATCAGCCAGGTAGAAACCGTGGTAGTCCAATTTTCTGCCCAAGAAGGCGGGTTGGAATTAAATATTGCCATCGAGGATTAATTCTTTCTATCGGCCAAAAACTGTAGACGATAGTAAAGCGTGCTGCGCGCTATACCTAGATAGCGGGCAGTAGCTGTTTTGTTGCCGTTATGTAGTTTAAGAGCCCGTAATATGATTTCATCGGAAAGCCTATGCAGGGGCATGGCATCTATAGGCAGAAAAAAGTTATCAGAAAGCATGGGCTTCTCCAGGCTATTTTCACAACTATCCTGGGGATGGTTTAAACCCAGGCGGATCAGGTGGCTAGGCCTTATCTGGATATCATCATACATCAAGACTGTCCATTCCATGACATTGTGCAGTTCCCTAATATTACCGGGCCAATGATAGTTTTTCAAGATATGGGCGGCCTCGGGGGCTATTTCCCTAAAGCGCCGCCCTGCCGATTCTGATATTTCGGCCATGAAGAGCCTGGCCAGAGGCAGTATAGCTTCCCGCCGTCTCCGCAAAGGCGGCACAAACACATGGCCGGTGTTCAATCGAAAAAAGAGGTCTTGCCGGAAAGAACCGTTGGCGACCAGATCTTTGAGATTTTGGTTGCTGGCACAAATAATTCTTACATCCGTCTTTACCAGTGACAGTCCACCCAACCGGTAAAACTCTTTTTCCTGAATAACCCTTAACAGCTTGGCCTGCTGCTCCAGGGGCAATTCGGATATTTCGTCCAAAAACAAAGTGCCCCCCTGGGCCATATCCAGTTTGCCCTGCTTCCCCCGCGGAAGCCCGCCTGAAAAGGTACCCGGTTCGTAGCCAAAAAGCTCGCTTTCAAAAATATGAACGGAAAGGGCGGCACAGTTCAGGGCTATAAACGGAAGATCCTGGGCCTTGTCACCGTAATGAATATAGCGGGCTATCAGTTCTTTACCCGTTCCGGTTTCACCCTCGATCAGAACCGGAATGGATCGGTTATGATGAAGCTTCAGTGCCAGGACAATGATATCTTTCATGCTTTTAGAGTAGATACCCACAGTATTCCCGGAAAAGGAGGGGGGATAAACTGGTGCATAACGATTTTGGCTGCCTTTGTTAACGGGTGATAAATCCTCGCCGCTATTAGCGTTTATCTCTCTTTGATGTCTTGCAACTCTCTCAGTGGTTCTGACCAGTTCCTCAACATCCAGGGGTTTCAACAGATAATCAAAGGCACCCGAGCGAATCGCGGCAATACTGCTATCCATATCAGCAAAAGCGGTAAAGAGAACCTTATCCATATGCTTGGCTTCAGGCATTGAGGAAAGCTGTTCCAATAAATCCAATCCCGACATTTCAGGCATGCGATTATCGGTAAGCAGCATATTGAATGGTTGGCTCTCGATCAGATGAAGCGCTTCTTCTCCGCTGCCGGCTTCGACCACGTTATGTCCCATTTTGCGCAGGAAATTTGCTGTATGTAAGCGGCTGAGCGCTTCATCATCAACGATGAGGATGTCCATACTTGCTACCCCCACGGTCTATTAATAGCATTTCTAGTCACTTATTTAGAATCAATGCGGATGGCTCAGCCTATTATTGCCGATTTTATAAAAAAGCAGGTAATTTTATGGTAAAGGTTGCACCCCTATCTTCGTTGTTGCTTGCAGCAACCTTGCCGCCCATACGGGTTATTACATTATGAACAACCGACAAGCCTAGCCCCATTCCCTGGTGGGGGGCTTTGGTGGTCACAAAAGGCTCGAAGATGCAGTCCAGAATGCGTTCATCTATGCCAATGCCATTATCGATGATTTGCATGACCACATATCTTTCTTCTAAAAAGGTGCGGCAGATTAGTTCCTTTTTGTTATGTTCTACTTGATCCAGGGCCTGCATGGCGTTGGTTAACAGATTTATCAGAACTGCATCCAAGCGGTTCAGGTTCGCGTTGATCGCAGGAAGATTTTCCGTCAGTTCTGATATACACTTAATTCCGCGGGCTGACAATTGCTGGCTTAAAATTTTCATAATTCGAGCAATGCTGCCGTTTATGTTGCACTCCTCAAATTCCGGCTCTCTGCTCAGGGTAGCAAAGGAACGCATATGGCGAATAATTTCTTCAATGCGGCCTATTTCTCTTGCGGCTTCGCCCAGTTTTTCATACAATTCTTCCGTGCCAGCACAGTTTGAATCATCACGCCAATACAGCAAGCCAAGAATGATCATTTTTATTGAATTTAATGGCTGGGTTATCTCGTGCACCATGCCTGCTGACATGGCGCTTAGCGAAGCTGATTTCTGTATAGCCGCACTGAGCTCCTGCAGGCGCAGCTGCTCCTGTTTAAACTTTTCTTCCCCTGTTATATCCGTAAATATAGCAACACTATGTTCTAAAAACCCTGCTTCATTATGGAGGGAATTGACAGCCAGCTGGCAGTAAAAAGCGCTGCCATCTTTACGCTGAACCTGAACATTACCCCGCCATTTGCCAGTTTTAATCAGGCTTTCTTCAACTTCTACAAGTTGTTCATCAGTAAGTTGAGCCAGCTTTAAATTGGAAAATTTTCTCCCCACAACTTCATCATAGTTGTAACCCGTCAAAGAGGTAAAAGCATGATTTACCCAGTTGATTTGTCCTGATGAAAACGATATAATCCCTTCAGATATGACATCCATCAGCCGCAGGACAGTATTTAGCCTTAATTTTGTCTTTAAATGATTTGAAAACACTTCGAGTTCTCCCATATAACCATCTTTATAAATGTTTAATCAGCCCGTTGGCTAACCACCACTAGTCCTAAGACTAACATCATATCAATATTCTACCAGCGTAAGACTTTTCCTCTAATTTTATTTAATTTTTATTATTATGTAATTTATTGTTAAACACTGTATATTACTGTAAAGTATTCCCTTATAATTTTGCTGAGATGAAAATCTTATCTGAACAATGGTCGGTAACTTAAAATATTTGACAACCGCTATTTATGCAAATATAATTAATATTCGGGTGCATAAACATGTTTTTTATCCGGTAAACTAAGTTGCACAATTTCGGCATCACTTTGTGTAATGCCGTTAATTTTTTTCTTTGAAGGAGAGTTTTGGCTCAATGTTAGAAAATCTTAGAAACATCGGCATCATCGCTCATATAGATGCCGGTAAGACAACGACTACTGAAAGAATTTTATACTATACTGGTTTGACTCATAAAATGGGTGAGACTCATAATGGCGAGAGTGTGATGGATTACCTGCCTTCAGAAAAAGAACGCGGTATCACGGTCACTTCCGCCGCAGTGCGCTGTTTATGGAAAGACTGTTCTGTAAACATAATCGACACACCCGGGCACGTGGATTTCACCGCCGAGGTGGAGAGAAGCCTGCGCATTCTGGATGGCGCTGTGGTGTTATTCTGTGCCAAAGGCGGGGTGGAGCCGCAGTCTGAAACCGTATGGAGACAGGCTGACAAGTATAAGGTGCCGCGCATTGCCTATATCAATAAAATGGATGCCATCGGGGCTGATTTCTGCCGGGTGGTGGATCAGATTAAACAGCGTCTGGGAGCCAACCCTCTGGTCATCAATCTGCCCGTCGTCCAGAACGACGCCTTTACAGGGGTCATCGACCTTATCGAGATGCGCTATTATACTTTTGGCGGCCTCAGCGGCGATCAGATCGAATGCCGGGAAATCCCCCGGGACAGCCTGGAATTTGCGCTTTACTGGCAGACTCAGATGTTAGAGAGCCTGGCCGAGACTGATGAAACCCTTCTCGATCTGTACGTGGCCAGTGAAGTTATGCCAGTGGATTTACTGCTTCAAGTTATCCGGCGGAATACCATTGCCGGTGAAATGGTGCCGGTGTTATGCGGAAGTTCATACCGCAATATCGGAGTGCAGAAACTACTGGATGCGGTAGTGGATTTTCTGCCCTCGCCGTTGGATGTTCCCCCGGTGCAGGCCATCTGCCAGGAGAACGAGTCTGAAATGCAAGTACTTCCCGATGCCCAAGGCGAACTGGCCGCCCTGGTGTTCAAGATCGTCACCGACCGCCATGTCGGCAAGTTAGCCTTCGCCCGGGTCTATTCGGGCAGCATAGAGGCAGGCAGCTATGTGCACAACAGCAGCCGTGGCTGCAAAGAGCGGGTGGGACGCCTGGTGCGCATGCATGCCAACCACCGCGAAGAGATCGACCGGGTCGAAGCCGGTGATATCGTGGCATTTATCGGCCTGAAAGACGTCAACACCGGCGACACTCTGTGCCGTGAAGGGCGGGAATTTCTGCTGGAATCCATCGAATTTCCGGAACCGGTTATACAGATCGCCATTGAACCCAAGAACCAGAGCGACCAGAACCGGATTATGGAGGCATTGATGAGAATCGCGGCCGAGGATCCGACCTTCAGGCTTTCCTATAACAAGGAAACCGGGCAGACCTTGATAGCCGGCATGGGGGAACTGCACCTGGAGATCGTCGCTGAGCGCTTATCCCGGGAGTTCAAAGTCAACTTCAATACCGGCAAGCCCGAGGTGGCTTATAAAGAGACTATTACCAAAGCGGCTGAACAGACCACCCGCTATGTCAAACAGACCGGCGGCAAAGGCCAGTATGCCCATATCGTACTGCGTCTGGAACCTGCCGAAGGTTTCGAATTCGTCAATAAAATCGTAGGGGGCGCCATACCCCGCGAGTATATACCGGCGGTGGAAGCCGGCATCAAGCAGGCCCTGGAAGAAGGAGTCCTCAAAGGCTATCCGGTGGTCAACGTCAAAGCCACCTTGCTGGATGGTTCTTTTCATGAAGTGGATTCCTCAGAAATGGCTTTTAGAACCGCGGCTATGATCGCCACCCGGGATTGTATGCGCAAAGCCGGCCCGCAGCTGCTGGAGCCGATCATGCGTTTAGAGATTACTGCTCCGGAGGAATTTACCGGCAATATTATCAGCAATATCAGCAATCGCCGGGGGCGCTTGCAGTCTATGGACACGGTGAACAATACCCAGATCATCCGGGGTTGCGTTCCTCTGGCGGAGATGTTCGGTTATTCCACCACCTTGCGCTCCCTGACCCAGGGGCGGGCCGGTTTTTCCATGGAGTTCTCCCATTACGAAGACTTCCATATAGCTTCCTGAGCATCAAATCAATAAAAAGCCAAAACAGAGGAGCGAGCGACGGAAGCGAAGAGCAAGGCGCGCAATAGGCCCGAGATTGAGGCGTACAAATAGTACGTTGATTGAGCGAACCTATTGCGCAACGCAGTTATTTGCTTTTGTCGACGGTCTGAGGAGCGGATCAATCCGCTCCTTTCTATATGTCAAGTTCTGGGATCTGAGGACGGTCTGCTCTAAATTAATCCCTGCCTGTTGTCCTGCTATCACAATTTCCCTATAGCCTCCTGCAGCGAGTTCAAAGTAGGACAGGAAAAAGCGGCCTGGCAGTACCTGGCGTAGACCAGCATGCGACTGTCGCCCTGTCCCCAGTTGCTTTCAGGTTCGGGATTAAACCAGTATATTTTTCTGGCCAGGGCCTTGATCTGCTGCAGGGCTTGAATCTCATCATTAAACCAGTTATTGCGTGCATCCCCAAATATCAGAACAGTGGTCTTGTGATTCAGGGCGCCGCTGTAGCGTTTGATGAAACTGGTAAAAGTGTTGCCGTAATTAGTGTATCCGCGGCTGGAAATCACCCGCGCCTTTCTCAAGACGGTGGTTCTAAGGGTAAGGGGATCCCCGCTGTTCAGCCAGGGGGTAATTTCGTCCACTTCCTCTATAAAGCCGAAGGAGCGCAGCTGACGCATGAAACGCTGCATGGAAGCCAGCATGGCCAGGGCAAAACAGCTGAAGGTCATCACCGAACCTGAAACATCGCATATGGCAACGATGACCGGTTTTTCCCGGCGCCGCCTGACCGTCATAATATTGAGCGGCAGTCCGCCGCTGCTCATGCTCTTACGCATAGTGCTGCGATAGTTGATCATTGAGTTGTCATCACGGCGGTTCTTTTTAATCATTTTAGCGGCTAACCGGCGTGAGATCAGGGGAAACAAGGCTTCCATCTTCTGCACCTGTTCCAGGCTGGCCAGGCTCAGGGTCTCATCGAGAGGGTTGCGCAGCGACTGGGACAGACCGCCGCGCAGTGAAGCCATACCCTGTATGGGCAGGGCGTCGGGAGCCATCGCAGCGGCTTCGCCCCGGGGCATGGCGGCAAAAGAAGCCGGTAAATCACGCTTGCCGGCTGCCATCGCCAAGCCGGAAGCAAAATAGCGGTAATAGACGCTGTTGAAGGCGGTCTCGTAGCTGTAGTCTTTGATCAGGGTGCTGTACAAGGTGGTATAGAAGTAATCCGGGTTTAACCAGTCTATGAGCAGCAGGGCCTGACAGCAGTCCCTGGTCTGGCTGGTGGTCACCGGGATGCCTTCACGCCTCAGATCTTCAAAAAAACCCTGCAAGTATTGCAGAAAGTTCATAATATACCTCCCGGCTTTTGATTGCCAATCGCGGCAAGGCGTCTTTACCAGGCACGGTTGTCGACGGGGCGGGGCTGAAAACTGAGGTCATTGCGAGCATAGATCATGCCCTCCAGTTTTTCCAGGTCCTCGCGGTGTTTGACCAAGACGTTCAAGGTCTGCAGGGTAACAGCCTCATTCAGGTCATCGAGGCCCAGCTGTATGATGGCCATGGCCCAGTCGATGGTTTCCGCGATACTGGGGGCCTTTTTCAGATCCACCTGGCGGATGCGGTGGGCTACAGTGGCGATCTTTCCGGCTAGATGATCGGTCAAACCCGGCACCTTGAGGCGCAGTATCTGTTCCTCCAGGGCCAGGGTGGGGAAGTTCAGATGCAGATAAAGACAGCGTCTTTTTAAGGCCTCTGACAGTTCGCGGGTGGCGTTGGAAGTGAGAAAAACATAAGGGATGTGGGCGGCTTTGACCGTCCCCAATTCAGGTATGGACATTTGGAATTCAGACAGTAATTCCAGGAGCATGGCCTCGAACTCAAAATCCACCTTGTCGATCTCGTCGATGAGCAAGACCGAAGGCAGGCTGGAGCTGATGGCCTGCAAAAGAGGCCTGCGCAAGAGATATTGTTCGGAAAAGATATCCTGCTCGACCTCCCGGGGATCGATATTTTGATTGCCGACCGCCTGAATGTGCAGCAATTGACGTTTATAGTTCCATTCATAGAGGGCTTTGGACTCGTCGATGCCCTCATAGCACTGCAGTCTGACCAGAGGCAGATTTTTCATCGCGCTGAATGCCTGGGCGACGCCGGTTTTGCCGACTCCGGCCGGGCCCTCCACCAGGATCGGTTTGTGCAGGGCTTCGGACAGGTAGAGTACCGTAGCGGTGCGGTCATCACAAATATAACCCGCCTTAAACATGCCTTCTTTAAGATTGTCGATCTTGTCCTGCAAATCAATTCCCCCTCCTTATTAGCCGCTTATTGATATCTAGCCCAGCGGACAACAAAAACTCCTTATCGGCAACAGCACGGCTTCTTTAATTATGCCGGGCCTTCATTTTGAAATTGTGATTAAGGCTGCGGATTGGGATTTATCGCCGCAGGCCTGCCGCGACGGCCGCTGTATATGCTCAATGCGATGCTGCCCAGGGCTATACAGGCCGCCGCCACATTTATAAAAATGCCGACAATGGGTATTTCGGAAAGCAGGATGACAAGCGCGAATCCCATCATGAACGCCAGCCATATCGAAACCTTTCCTTCCCAATTGAAACTGCGCAAGAGGTATCTGCCCACCATGTCCCCCAATATTATTTTAGATACGAATAAAATGAGGATATAGGCGAAGAGCAGGATGAATGCCACCGGGATGCCTATCACGGTGACCATTAAGACCAGGAATATCAAGGGCAAGGTCACCAAAAGCAACAGCCCCCAGCCTATAGATGCCCCCGGCGCCTCCTGCAGGGTGGATGCCAGCCGCTGCCACAGGGCAGGGAACAACAGGTAGCCAAAACCCCATAACACCAGGCCGGTGGCGAACCACATCAAGAGGCCGATCCAGGAAAACGGCTGCCGGGGGTGGGAGGGAGTGGCCTTATCAATAACGCTCTGCTCCCAGCGGTTCTCTCCGCTCACCCTGGCCCCGCTGGCGATCTGAGCCTCTCGCGGAGACTTGTATATCAGGTTGCCGCCGATTACCGCTGATGGTGACAGAGTAAGATTGTTTACTTCCCATAGTTTTAAATCGCTGCCGATGCTGCCAGTCAGGCGAAAACTTTGGGAAGCCCCCAAAACCTGACGGTTAACCTGGCCCAGCAGGTCCAGGTTATTTCCAAACAGCAAGGCATCTTTGCCGATGACCGCAGCAGGTTCCAGGCGGATATTATTTCCGGCGGCGGTCAGGCTTTGGGAGACTGCGGACTGTATGGTTATATCATTGGCGGCGCTGCGCACGTCTCCGTCTACCGCAGCAGTGATGCGCACCGACTGACCCGCCGCCATAACATCGCCGTTCACCTTTCCATTGATAACTACGCTTTGTCCGGCTGCGAATACATCACCTTCCACATCTGCATCAACCACAACACTATTACCGGATACGAATAGAGGGCCTTGAATCTGGCCCGGCGGAATATAAACCGAATCGCCGGTCTGCGTCTGCACCGCCAGTGCCGCAGGGGTCGACAGAGTTGCAAAAAGCAGAAAGGCGATCACCAACCATCCTGCCCAGGCTTTTGAATACATTCTCAAACCTCCTAATCTTTAATTTCAACGTTCAGCCGGGGAAATCCCTATCTTTACCAGTTGTCTTACGAGCATTATAACCCATGAAAGTAAATTCACACAGCGAAAAACACGGATTTACCAAGGTTATTATCTGCAGTCCCACCAGGGATATGCTTCTTCAAGCAATATCTGAAGGGCTCAGACCAGCGGGTATGGAGAACGGTGAATTCCTCTACTTATTGCCATCTTTATCTTATATAATAAAAAATACCGGGTTAGAGCCGCCCGGTTATCAAAAATCGGCGGGAACAGGCCTGGTGGGCAGGCCGGCTTAGTCCGCCCGGTTATAAAAGCTGCCAGGGTAAGTGACTGAAAAGGACGGTGTTAGTTTGCATTTCAACGGTATTGAAGTGAATCATGAACATTATGATCTCTTGCTGCAATTGGAAAAACGGCTGGGGCAGGTCGAGTATACCATTGGCAGTGAGCCGGAATCAGGCTTGGCAGGGGTCAGTAAGTCTCCCGATGACAGTGCTTTCATTATCGATATATCAAGCCAGTACAAAGGTGATACTCTGGCATGCAGGGTGGCGCATCAGCTGCTCTATGCCCTGCAGATGAAGGAAGGCTGTCCATTGACTAAGCCGGCCGATCCTGAACTTGTCTGGCAGAAGATATTGTCGGAATCCATTAACAATCTGATTCTCGAATTGAAAGCCACCGACGAAGCAACGGCCCTGGGCTTTGACCATAGTTATATCTTCAATCATCGTTATAAAGAGGTCAAGGATTTCGCAGACCGGCATACCGGTAAAGCCCTGGACAGTTTTCAAAGCCGGTGGTTTGCGGTTGACCTGGCCCTGGCACTGATCTTTATACCCCCGGAAAAGATCAACTTCCTGCTCTCCGTTCTTAAAAGTAAGGAGGATGAAGCGGTCGGATTGGCGCTTTCAATCATCAACCTTATTGAAAAGACCGGCTATACCACAACCGGCCGGGCTTTTCTGGCAATGGCGGAGATCAACACCCTGTTGGATACCTGGAGTTATTGCCCCATCCATTATGGGGAAAAGGTAATCGGGTCAGCTCAGCAGTACCAAACCGAATTTTTCAATCTGCGCGCTTTACTGCTGGGCTAGAGGAAAGAACCGGACCAAAGCAGTAGCCCAATAGAGCTCATGGGCCGATTGACGGAGGAGTTAAGGGCAGCCCTCTTTGTAAAGCTTTCTAGGGCGCCTGCTTTCCATTAAACCGGGGAGGTTTTCTTTTTGGAGGCGGTTTAGACGACTTAGTCTTTTTCGCCCGGTGGTTTTTGCTGTCAGCCGATTGCGGCGGCTTGCTACTGGAAGCGCCGCCTTGCAGCATATCCCGCTGTTCGCGCCTTTCCTTTGCGCTTTTGGGAACGTATATCTTTTCACCGTTGAAAGGGTTCATCCCGGTATGGTACATGCTGGCAGAAATCGTCATCGGCAGAGGGGTGAAATTCTGCACCTGCTCCGGATGATGCCGCATTTGCCGGCTGACGTATTGAGCCAGTTCCCGGCTCTCCTTCAAGCTGCTGCCAGGATGGGCACTTATCAGATAGGGGATGAGATACTGTGTTTTGCCCAGCTGACGGTTGACCCTGTTGAAGCTCTCCGTAAACTTGAGGTACTGGGTATGATCAGGTTTTCCCATCAGAGCTGTGACCTTATCGGCAACATGCTCGGGGGCCACTTTCAACTGCCCGCCGACATGATGTTTGCACAGGGAATGCAAATACGAACCGGAACTATCTTTAATAATCAAATCATAGCGCACCCCGGAAGCCACGCGTATATGCTTTATTCCCGGGATTTTACGCAGCTCTCGCCACAGTTTGACCGAAGGAGAATGATCAGTATCCATTTTAGGGCACAGGGCTGGAACCAGACAGCTGCCGCGCTTGCATTTCTCGCACTTAAGCCGCTCTTTCCCGGATAAACCATACATATTAGCGGACGGACCGCCTACGTCAGGAATACTGCCCTTAAAATCGGGATGCATCAGGAAGGAGCGGGCTTCATTGAGCAATGATTCCTGGCTGCGGCTTTGAATGAATTTGCCCTGGTGCAAACCGATGGAACAGAAATGGCAGCCTCCAAAGCAGCCCCGGTGGGTCAGGATGGAAAACTGAACCGGCTTGAGGGCCGGAACCCCGCCCCGGTCTTCATAAATCGGATGACTTCGGCGCTGAAAGGGAAGGGCATAGAGTTCATCCATCTCCGCAGTGCTCAGGGGCAAGGCCGGCGGGTTGGCCACCACCCAGCGTTCGCCATGCCGCTGGGCCAGGGGCGCAGCCAGGTAAGAGGTGATGTTTTGCGCTACCATTCTGGTCAGCTGAGAAAACTTGACGGGATCAGATGCGGCTGCTTCATAAGAGGGGAGAATCAAGGCATCTTCAGGCGGTTGCGCCGCCGCATAGCAGCTTCCCGCCACGTTACGCAAGGATTTGACATCCTGACCTCTTTCTAAATACCGCGCTGTTTCAAAAAGAGCCTTTTCCCCCATGCCGTAGATGAGCAGGTCAGCCTTGCTGTCCAGCAGTATGGAGCGCCGCACCTGGTCGCCCCAATAGTCATAGTGGGCCAGACGCCGCATACTGGCCTCAACCCCGCCGATAATGACCGGTATCCCTGGAAAGGCTTCGCGCAGCCGGTTGGTATAGACGATGGTGGCCCGGTCGGGCCGCATTCCAGCTTTCCCCCCGGGAGAATACACATCCTGGCGGCGTTTCTTTTTGTCGGCAGTGTAATGGTTAACCATAGAGTCGAGATTGCCTGCTGAAACCCCAAAAAATAAACGAGGGGCGCCCAACTGCATAAAATCCTCCCCGGTCCGCCAATCTGGTTGGGCAATAATACCCACCCGGTAGCCATGGTATTCCAGAAACCGCCCCAAGAGCGCCGCCGCCCAGGCGGGGTGGTCGACATAAGCATCCCCGCTAACCAGGATGATGTCAAGCTCTTCCCAGTTTTTTGCTTTCATTTCCGCTCTGCTCATAGGGAGAAAACCCATTGCTATGCTCCTTAAATCAACACCAGTTATAACCTTGTCGTTATCTTTCCCAGTATGACAGCATACAGCGCAAAAATCCAGCCCGTCGGCGTTTTAACCGTCCGATATGATTTACGGTTGTTATCAGGATAATTTTGGATGGATTACAAAAATTGAGAAGGCAGCAATACCCTGTGGTATTGCTGCCTTTTAATCCCGGTTTGGTATAGTAGACTGTTACTTCTTCACAACCGCTTTTTCCAGGTCGAGGCTATCTTTGACCGGAACATAATGTTTGCCCGGCTTATTGCGGCGTTTGGATGAGCTGCGCCGCGGCCGCGCCTCGCGTTGGGAAAGATCTACCACATCATCGCTTTCCTCGGTAACCGCTACTTCCATAGGCGCCTGGTTGACCGGCGATTCTATGCTGCTGATGGAGATGCCGCGCATATGTTTGGTATGAGCCCATTCCGTCTGGTTACTATGTTTTAACAAGCCCCAGATAGTAACCGGGAACCAGGTGAATCCATAGATGGGATATGTCAGGTAATAGAAATAAGCCTTGCGCGGCGCGCCTTCCAGGATCAATCCCAACATCGGATAGCAGTAGCCGAGAATTCCGAAACTCCACCAGAACCAATTAGGGGCCATGGCAGTGATCGGCGACGCGTAGATAGGCTGCGGAGATATCCAATGGGCGCCTCCCAGAATGATGTTAAACAACATAATGGTGATGGCAATCGGTTGAAAAAGGTAAATAGCGCCGTCTATGGGATACCATTTTTTCTCGCGGATGCCCTTTTTCAACAAAGGGATCATATAACGGAAGGCTACATCCCAGTGGCCTTGCAGCCAGCGGGTACGCTGCCGCCAGGTCTGGGAAAAATAGACCGGTTTTTCGTCATATACATGAGCGTCATGGGCCCACGAAGTCTTTATCCCGTGGAGCAGGAGCTTCATGGTGAATTCCAGGTCTTCGGTAAGACAGGTCGCTCCCCAGCCAAACTCTTTCAGAAGGTTGTACTCCAAACAGACGCCGGTTCCGCCCATAGCATTGGAAAGACCACGGTTGTAGCGGGCCAGCTGCCACATGCGGTTCATCGACCAGTAGGCAGTTGCGTAACAGGCGGTAACCCAGGAGTCGTTGGGGTTTTTAGTGTCAAGGTAGCCTTGAATGGACCGATAACCCTTCTTAAGCTTGGAGTTCATTTCCAATAAAAAGTTTGAAGAAACCACATTATCGGCATCGAACAAGCAAATCGCATCGTATGTACATTCGTTTTCCATTTCAAACAGCTGGTTAAACATCCACTCCAGAGCGTACCCCTTGCCGCGTTGATTGGAGAAGCGTTCATATACCCTGGCGCCTTCCTGGCGGGCGATGGCCGCGGTGTTATCGGTGCAGTTGTCGGCTATAACGTAGATATCAAAGAGATCCTTGGGATAATTAATCTGCTTGAGACTTTCCAGGTGATACTTAATAACCGCCTCTTCATTATGAGCTGCGGTGATCAGGGCGAACTTTTTAACGGGCACATAGTCTTTTTCCTCTGGATGCTTGCGCCACCCAGCGATAGAAACATAGTAATAATAAAATAATACCAACAAAACTACTGCTTCAGTTACGGCTACCAGCGCCGTTAGCAAATAAAACAGCCAGCTTTCAAAAAACAAAGCGTAAGACTCCTCCCTATATGTCATTCACAGTTTGTCTCTTAAGGTAGCATTTTATAGATGCCAATCCATAGAATGCTCAAAAACAACAGATAAAAGCCGACCTACTCCCTCCAACCTACCAGAAAAGTTTTCCGGTTACAACATATTTTAGTATAACAAAGACTAAAATATCTTCTCCAAGAAGGTAAAAAAACCCTCTTTATCCTGGTCAAACAACAAAAATATCTTTGGGGTTGATACCCCCGCCGCCGCTAAATGAATCCCTGGAAACCTCGTCCCTACCGTATTGTTATTATATAAACAGATTAATTATACCAGAGGCGGTCTTGATGTCAATCTACTTGTACCTGGTACGGCATTCTCCTATGTAGAAACTGTATCACTAGTATTCCTGCTTTTGTCAAGACGTACTCTTTGAAGGCGGATTTACTTTCAGTTAAGTCTCAAAATTGTAACACAATCTTTATAGGTATGCCCCTTTTCGAGTATAAACATTAGTTATTTTGCTGCCATGCAAGGTTTTGATGCCCGGGGCGTATAAGTAGGCAAATCGATAATAACGGAGGGGGATTACATGTCCAAGATTCTGACTGTAATGCTCGGTATATTATTTGTCCTGACCAGTTCCTCAGCGGCGTCAGCCCGGCTGCAACCCGGGGACTTCACAGACATCCAGGAACATTGGGGTAAAACCGCCATCAATGAGGCGCTTGCCCAGGGATGGATGCAGGGCATGGGGGCCAACAGCCAAGGATATCACATATTTGCTCCCCAGGGAACGGTTACCAGAGCCCAGGCTGCCGCTGTCCTGGTGAGGATGTTTGACCTTGACTATGGCGACAAACAATTCTTCAAACAACCGCTGGCCAGTGATTATTACCAGGATGTTGACAATCAGTCCTGGTATGCTGAGGCAGTTGCACTATGTGCCGTAAACAGCATTTTCGAAGACAGCCCGCACTTTTATCCCCAGCGGGATATAACCCGGCTGGAGATGGCCAAGGCCATTCAAAACTGCTTTACAGCCAAAAAAATCAGTGTTCCCATGATAATGATGCTGCCCGTCTATGACGATATGGACAGTATCCCTCCAGCTGACGTCAATGCCGTGGCCTTCGTAACCAACACTGATATTATGAAAGGGGATAATGGGTATTTTCGGCCTCAAGATACCATGACAAGGGCTGAACTGGCCCAGGTGCTTGTCAACTGTTCTAAGGCCATAAAACTCCAGCTCCCAGACGGAAACCTCTCCGGAAATGATCAGGAAGCCGGTAAAACGGTAAGCATAAATACCAGGACCATCCAAAATCAATCCGAGAACATGAAAACCAGTTTGATGGTTCCTGCCATCAGCGGTTTGGAGGATCAGGAAGTGGAGTCAGCCCTTAACGATCGCTGGCTGGGTGAGGCCCAGGAATTTGCCGAAGGGTTGGCAGCCGGCTTAGAGGCATACGTTGAAGACCGGGAAAACGCAGGTGCTCCGGTTTTCCCCTATGAAGTAATGACCAGCTATCAGGTTATGACTTTGGAGGATAGCTTCTTAAGCATGTATATAGACTATTACCAGTACACTGGCGGGGCGCATGGGATGACCGAACGCATCGCCTATAACATCGACCTTACAACCGGCGCGGACATTGCCCTGGCCGATCTGTTTACAACTGATTATAAGTACAAAGAAGCCATCAACCAGTTCATTCAAAAAGAGATCACGAATCGTCCAGGCGACTTTTTCCCCAGCGGTGACATGGGTTTCAACGGTATTTCCGATGAGCAGCCCTTCTACCTCACCGACTCCAAACTGGTGATTTATTTCAGTCTTTATGAAATCGCCCCTTATGCGGCCGGATTTCCTGAATTCGAAATTCCCCTGAGTTATCTGAATGGGGGGTTAAAGGCACCCTTCATAATAACTGCATAGCCAGCCGGGTCCCGCTCTCCAAATCCCCGGCTGGCATTTATTTTTTTATTATTTTGCTGACATCTTGTTCTTCACTTCGGCCACAGGCAAACCAACATTATCTCAAAAACTTGAGTTATAAGCGGCTCAGTCTTTAAGCCGATAATCATAGCCGCCGCTATTTACCAGATAGCCATCCTCGCACAGGCGGTCACAGATCTTGACAATAGTGAGGTAGTTCTGGAAATTAAGCTCTTCCTGTACCTCACAGAGACTGCAGTGGTTTTTTCGCATCGAATCCAGGACTGCGTGTTTATGATCTTCTATATATTTATTAATAAATTCTTCACCCTTGGGAGTCACACAGCAGAAACTGATCATATAGCCTTCATTTTTGAGTTCCTCGGTTTCCCGTCCATAGACCTCAAAAGCCAGAGACAAGGTAATAAAACGATCCTCATTTTCTTTTGTCACCCAACTCGACCCCCTCATCCTTTATAATTACATAAATTAACTATTCAGCGCAGATATTCCTGCTTAAACAGAATAAGGCGGGAGGACGGTTCAGGCGCGCCAGCGGGGACGGTTTATTTTCTGAAACCACAGCAATTTTGTGTTTGCTGGCTTAGCAGGATTCTCTGTGATATAATAGGACGTCGTGCAGTTTAGACGTAGTTTTCAGGTGCCAGGGAATTTAACCTGGAGTAATAGTATGAGAGGTCGATTAAAGTGCAGCCTAATTCCTTGCGAAATATCGCCATAATCGCTCATGTAGATCATGGCAAAACCACCCTGGTGGACAAATTATTGAGATACAGCGGCTATTTCCGCAGCAATCAGACGTTGGTAGAAAGGGTCATGGACAGCAACGATCTGGAGCGGGAACGCGGCATTACCATATTATCAAAGAATACCAGTATTATTTATGGCGACACCCGCATTAATATTGTGGATACACCCGGCCATGCCGATTTCGGCGGCGAGGTGGAACGAATCGTCAGAATGGTGGATGGGGTTTTGCTGCTGGTAGACGCTTTTGAAGGTTCGATGCCGCAGACTCGTTTCGTACTGCGGAAAGCTCTGGAGGCCGGGCTAAAACCCGTAGTGGTAGTCAACAAAATCGATCGCCCCGGGGCCAGGCCTCTCCAAGTAGTTGATTCAATACTGGATCTATTCATAGATCTGGGAGCCGATGAAGACCAGCTTGACTTTCCGGTGGTCTATACCTCGGCCAAAGAGGGTTATGCCAAGCTCGGCCTTGAAGACGACGCGGCAGACATGAAGCCCTTACTGGATGTGATCATTGCGCAAATCCCGGCGCCGCAAGGTGATTCGGAAGCTTCCCTGCAAATGATGATATCTTCCATAGATTACGATAATTATGTAGGCCGTATAGGGGTGGGCAAGATCAGCCGGGGGGTGTTGCATAAAGGCCAGGAGGCTATTCTCTGCAATCCTGACGGCAAGACAAAACGGGTCAAGATAAATACCTTATACACCTTTGAAGGCCTGAAAAAAATCGAAACCCTTGAGGCTGTGACGGGTGAAATCGTGGCTGTTTCCGGTATAGAGGACATAACCATTGGGGACACCCTCTGTGCGAGCGACAGTATTGACCCGGTTCCTTTTGTGGCTATTGATGAGCCTACCATCTCCATGAATTTTGTAATCAACAACAGCCCCATGGCCGGCCTGGAGGGAAACTATATTACCAGCCGCCATGTCAGGGATCGCCTCAATCGAGAATTACTGTCCAATGTCTCTTTAAGAGTAGAGGAGATCAGCCCGGATTGTTTTAAAGTATCAGGCCGCGGTGAACTGCATCTGTCTATATTAATAGAATCGATGCGCCGGGAAGGCTATGAATTTGCGGTTACCCGCCCCGAGGTGATCCTTAAAACCATTCACGGCGTGATTCACGAACCTGTAGAGCAGGTCTTTATTGAGGTTCCGGATGAATATGTCGGAACCGTGATAGAAGGCCTGGGCAGGCGCAAAGGGGAGTTGCTGACTATGAACAATGGAACCGGCAGCACTTCCAAATTGGAATTCTTGATTCCCTCCCGTGGTCTGATCGGCTACCGTTCAGAATTTTTGACTGATACCAAGGGTAATGGCATCATGAACCATTGTTTTGAAGCCTATCAGCCTTTTAAGGGGGATATCGCCACCCGCAACCGGGGTTCGCTGGTGGCCTCGGAGAGCGGCGTCACCGTAGCCTACGGCCTTTTCAACGCTCAGGAACGCGGCACGCTATTCGTAGATGCCGGGGTGAGCGTTTACGCCGGTATGATAGTAGGCGAGAATGCGCGCAGTCAGGATATTACCGTTAATGTGTGCAAGAAAAAGCAGCTTACCAATACCCGGGCTTCAGGTAGTGACGAAGCCTTGCGTTTGATCCCGCCCTTAAATATGACCCTGGAAAAATGCCTGGAATTCATAAATAATGATGAATTACTGGAAGTCACCCCACAATCGCTGCGTTTGCGAAAGATGATCCTAGATAAAACCGAACGGGAGCGCTCCGCCAAGAAAAAGGAGCAGGCCAGCTGATATCTCCGGGTATCATGAGATGCCTGACAGCGGGAATCATTTTATTGAATTTCCGCTGTTTTTTATTTCTGTAATATTCTGTGAGCCCTCATCAAGCTTTGCAAAAACATGGTAAAATAACGTATACCACTCGTATAAAGTGATCGGGGGAGGGTCATCGTGCTGAATAACGACCAACATGATGATGTAGTTAAATATATACAAAAAATTGAAGAATTAGAGAAACTTTTAGAAAAGGAACGCAGACTACACCTTCAAGCAGATCAGCAGTTGGAAGAATTATTTGATCTATCTTCCGACCTTTTTGTAATTACAGATAAAAAAGGGCATATTAAAAGGGCTAATGCCAATTTTATTTCGGTGACCAATTACACCGGCGGGGAAACCATAACAGAAATAATCAATAATAAACTTCACCCTGATGACATTGAGTCTACCTTGAAGGCTATGCGCCGGGTGGTAAGAGACCGCAAGCAAAACCTGGTTTTCCGCTACCGCAACGATGATGGCTCTTTTTCCTGGTGCTCATGTAATATCATAGTCTCCAAGGAAGAAGATGTGGTCATAGGGGTGGGGCGAAACATTACCGAATCAAAAGAATCTGAGCGGCGTCAGGCTGATATTATCAACTTCCTTCCTGACGCCACTTTGGTTATTGATCAAAATGGCCGGGTGATAGCATGGAATAAGGCCATTGAAGAAATGACCGGAGTCAGCTCGGAATACATGCTGGGCAAAGGCAATTATGAATACAGCCTGCCGTTTTATGGGGAGTGCCGTCCCATACTGATTGACCTGATCAATCTTAACGAAAGTGAAATTGAAGACTCCTACCTGAGTCTTCACCGGGATTACAAACGCATTTCCGCCGAGAGCTTCTGTCCCTTGATAGGCAGCAGCGGCGCTTTTCTGTATGGCACCGCGTCTCCGCTGTTGGACAGCAACGGGAAGCTGGTGGGTGCGATCGAATCGATCAGAGATGTCAGCTTTCGCAGGAAAACCGAAGCGGCTCTGCGGCAGTCGGAAGAGAAATTTTCCAAAGCATTTCACGGCAGTCCTATTATGATGTGTCTGGCTACCCTTGAAGAGGGTATATTTATCGATGTCAACGAGGCCTTCTGCCGGGTTGTAGGGTATACCCGCGAGGAGATGATAGGCCGCACCAGCACCGAATTGAATTTTTACGCCATCCCCGACACCAGTCGCTCTTACCGCAAACTGCTGATAGAAAAGGGCAGAATCGAACACTATTCTTTCGGCTTCTGCAAAAAATCAGGTCAGGTTCGCGATGGCTTGTTGTGGAGCCAGCTATTGGATATTGACGGCTCATCCTGCCACATAGCCTGCATTATTGACATAACCGAACAAAATCGTCTGGAAAAAGAAATGGCCAGGCTCGACCGCCTTAAACTGGTTGGGGAAATGGCGGCCAGCATCGGCCATGAAATCCGCAATCCCATGACGACCATCCGCGGCTTTTTACAGCTATTGACCGACAAAAAAGATTATCAAGATGATTTCGCCTATTTTGAATTGATGATTGAAGAACTGGACCGGGCCAACAGTATTATAAGCGAATATCTGGGCATGGCGCAGGACAAACTGGTCGACCTGCAGCCCCGCTACCTTGACCAGGCGGTTAAATCGATTTATCCCATGATTCAAGCCGACGCAAATATCAGGGAAATGGCAGTATGCCTTGATCTCTCCAAACCTCCCATACCGCTGATCGATGAAAAAGAGATCCGGCAGATGATTCTAAATCTGGCCCGCAACGGATTGGAGGCCATGTCGCCGGGAGGCACCCTGACTATCGGCACCCAAACCGGGCCCAAGGAAATTGTGCTCTATGTCAGGGATGAAGGTCATGGTTTGGATCCGAGCATTGTGGACAAGATAGGAACCCCTTTCCTTACCACCAAGGAAAAAGGCACCGGTCTTGGCCTGGCCGTCTGCTACAGCATTGCCGCCCGCCATCATGCCACAATTGATTTTGAGACCAGTCCCTGCGGCACTACTTTTTATGTGCGCTTTCCGTTCCCCCCGGATGACTAATCGGTTATTTCCTTCAATTCCGCGAATTTGGATGTAAGTCTGAAAATCATTTCTCAGTAATAAGGTATATTACAATATTGATGATTGACAGGGGAGGAGTTCACATGAACCGTTTGGGGGCTATGATAAAAGCTGCCTTGTTGAGGCTTATTGAAGCTATATCTCGTTTTCCGCTGACTGTAGTCTGTCTGATCGGCGCTACCATACTGTTGTGTTACATGATATCTTTGCACAAGCAGCCCGGACCGATTGTCGAAAAACTGGCCTATACTTTTTTGCTGGGTTCCTTCCTGGGCATCGCCGCACAGTTCGCCTGTGAACGCTTTGAGCAGCTCCACAAAAAGCGTGTTGTGGTTTATCTTGTATCAACCCTGTTGACCATCGGATATTACTTGATTCTTATGCCGGTCCAGAGCATCAGTCATGAGGTTACTATCCGCACTTTTGTAGCAGTGGCCGCCATGTTCTGCGCTTTCATCTGGGTGCCGTCTTTCAGAAGCCGGGCCGATTTTAATGAAATAGCCCTGGTGCATTTTAAATCCGCCTTTATATCAGTTTTGTACTCGGCCGTGCTCAACGCCGGTTGTGCCAGCATTATCGCCGCGGTGGATATCTTGCTCTTCCCGGTCGATAACGATGCTTATGCTTATACCATGGTCGTCATCTGGGTGCTGTTCGCCACGCTCTATTATTTATCACTTTTGCCCCGCTGGGGTTCGGAGCGGGCTGAGGACAGGGAATTTGCCAGGTATTCGGCTGAATACCCCCGCTTCCTGGAAATCCTGGTTTCCTACATTGCGATCCCTCTGGTGGCAGCCTTCACCCTGGTCCTGGCCGCATATTTCGTCAAGATACTATTTACGCTCAAATGGCCTTCGGGGCAACTCGGGGGGATGGTTTTGGCCTACTCCGCCTCCGGACTGATTATTTATATCCTGGCCAGCCTTGCTTCAAACCGTTTTGCTACTTTATACCGTCTGATTTTTCCCAAGGTATTGATTCCGGTTGTAATCATGCAGCTCATATCGGTGGGCATTCGCCTGGATGCCTACGGTATCACCGAATCCCGCTATTACATTACTCTTTTCGGCATTTTTTCACTGGTTTGCGCTATCATGCTCAGTTTTAAGCCAGTATCCAAAAACGGCTTGATCGCCTTGCTGGCAGCCGGTTTTGCTATTTTATCGGTGATACCGCCTGTAGATGCTTTTACCGTATCCCGCAACAGCCAGATCACCCGCCTGGAAAGCATGCTCCTGGCCGAGGGCCTGCTTGTTGACGGAAAAATCACCCCCAAGGCTGAAGTAAGCATGAACCTTCGTCTGGAGGCTACCAGCATACTCAGTTACCTGCAGGCTCGGGATTACACCCGCTATGTTGTCTGGCTGCCCGCTGATTTCACCACCTATAGGGATATGAAAAGTGTTTTTGGATTTGAATCGGCTTACCCGGGTATGGATGTGGAAAGCAATTACTTCTTTGCGGTCATGGATACTCAAAAACCTTTTCCCATCAGCGGTTTTGATATCCTGGTCAGTGCCAGTTCCCACCGCGGAGCAGTAAGCCAAAATCTGTCCGCCGTCGATTTTGAGGTACAGGGCCTGCCTTATAAATTGATCCTGGAACGCCTGTCTGCCCAGGAGGTGCGGCTCGCGGTACAGAACGCGGCCGGTGCCGAACTGATCAGCACCGGTTTGTATGATTTCGGCCAGACCGTCGCCGAAATTGGGAATGTGCCTAAACAGGCCTTGCCTCCCGAACAAATGACTTTTGACGTTGAAAACAACGGCTACAAGCTGCGAGTGATTTTTCAAAACATAAATATCACCAAAGGCGACAGTCTTGAAGCCGGGGTGGATTACGAACTCATGATCATGTTCGGGGTTCCAACAGCCATTCAATAAAATCGTTCCATAATGCCCCGCGCGATCTCCTGGAGCAGCTTCTAAGCGGAGGAGAAAATTAATGCAATAAAACGGTTCCAATGCTGAATGCGACAGGGCTTGAATAGAGAGTAGCAAATAACGCCAAGCTGATATAGACTTGAATTGCAGGAGCCTTTATCCGCGTTGTTCCTGCGGAAGCAAAAGGAGCGTGAGTATATTATGGAGAGATTGGGCGGGCGTTATCTGGCCGGGCTGGTCGTGATCGCTTTTGGAATCGTCGCACTGCTTAACAATTTCGGGTTTACCGCTGTCAGTCTGGGATATTTGTTTAATCTATTGTGGCCGCTGTTGATCGTGGTGGCCGGCATTAATTTCATCGCCCGGCGCGATCCGGCCGGATTGATCACCGGAGCCATTTTGACAGCCCTGGGAGTTGCATGGTTTGGCCGCAATGCCGGCTGGTTGGATATTGATATGTCCTTGTTCTGGAAAGCCTTCTGGCCGGTGTTGATCATTATCATCGGGTTGAATATTATGCTCAAAAATGAACACAATAGCCGTGGAAATATAGCTATTATGGGCTCGGTGGAAAAGAAGCACGAGCCCTGGGAGCTTCGCAGTGCTGAATATACCGCCTTCATGGGGGGCATCGACCTGGATATCCGCAAGGCCCGATTTACACAACCAGAGATAACCCTGACCTTGTCAGCCATTATGGGGGGGATAAGCGTCATCCTCCCTCCAGACGTAGCCGTAACCTGCAACGGTACTTCCATTTTAGGCGGAATAGATCTAATGGGCCGCGGATCTGGCGGTATTTTGGGCAGCACCTCCATGCAGAGCGGCGATTTAAAGAACAGCGATAAAATTCTGCATCTCAAATGCACTACCATAATGGGTGGTATTGAAATCAAACAATAGTATCCTCCCGGCAATGGAATTGAGACAAAAAACTCAGCTTTTTAAATTATGCAATGTTTACTGGTACTGAATATCAATCGGGTAGGAGGCTGACCCTTACTGGGTCAGCCGACCTCCCACAGAACCGTACGTACCGTTCGGTATACGGCTCCTCCCATGTTTACACACGAACAGACTCGTAGTAATCGAGAGAGTCGAAATATCCTGCCTTCTTAAGTCTCTCGGCTGAGATGGCCTTGGCAATGATCGGGTTACGGGCGCAACGCCAGTAGCCCTTTCTTATGTTTGCGCCTTCTCGTGCCACCCAGTCGATTATGCCTAGTTTCTTAAGCATAGCGTAACGCGTCCTGACTCTTTTCCACTGCTTCCAGATGACCATCCGAATACGTCTGCGTAGCCATTGGTCTGTCCTTTTCAGCAGGCTCTTCATGTCCGCGAGTTTGAAGTAGTTGACCCAGCCAGCAATGAACTGCTTGAGTTTTAACTTTCTCTGCTCGTATCCCATGCCGTTGCTTCTTGACGTGATGTGGCGTATCCTCGCCTTCATCTTTGCAGCACTTTTGGGATGTACTCGCAAACCCACGTCTCTGTTCTTGTTGATGTAGAACGCGTAACCTAAGAATTTGACCTTGCCTACATAGGCTACTGCCGTCTTTTCCCTGTTTACTTTAAGAAATAGTTTCTTTTCTATGAACGGGATTAGATTCGCCAGTGTCCTTTCCGCCGCCCTTTTGCTTTTGCAGAAGACGAGCAGGTCGTCCGCGTAGCGGACGAGTCTATGCCCTCTGCGTTCCAGTTCCCAGTCCAATTCGTTTAGGAGGACGTTTCCACAAAGTGGACTCAATGGACCTCCCTGCGGGACGCCTAGTTCCGTTTCCTCAAATCTGCCAATGCGTGTGACAACGCCTGCCCGGAGATATTTATGGAT
>NZ_DCEA01000044.1:13381-16045 GCF_002316705.1 Syntrophomonas sp. UBA1041 | reverse complement strand
TGTCACTATTAAGGTTGTGACCATGGACGGGAGATTAGCGCGGTACCCCTTGAGACGCGAGACGAGCCGTTGGTGTTGCCCATGCGGAGACTGCGAGCGGAATATTTATGCAAGCTGATGCATAATTATTACTTTTTGCAGCGGAATCAGGGTTCTATTGTTCACATTTTGATATTCCTTGAATTAAATTTATAGGGGAAATACCATCATCATGTTTCGCTTTTGAAAGGAGAAATATATATGGCACCTGGTCAAAGAGCTGCTATCTCTGGTATAGGTGAGTTAAGACCGATAAAAAACTCCGGGGGAAGAAAAAGCCTGGAATTGCTGGCGGAAGCAGCAGCCCTGGCGATAAAGGATGCTGGGCTGGGCAAGAAGGATATTGACGGACTGCTGCTTACTCCTCCCAGTGAGGACACTTCCTTCATGTGGCCGGCGCAGGTGGCGGAATACGTACAGTTTTCACCTGTTTTCCTAAATACGGTTGAATTAGGAGGAGCCAGTGCTGTTGGAACGGTGGCTCGGGCATCAATGTTGGTAGCAGCGGGGATTTGCCGGCACTGCCTTTGCCTGAGCGGAGGGGTGTGGGACAGCCAGGTCTTTAATACCCGGGAAGGAAAGATAGCGGTTATGTCGCAGGCGGAAATAGATTATGAACTGCCTTTGGGACCGATGGGCTTCAACTCCGGTTATGCTCTGGTAGCCCGGCGACATATGTTTGAATATGGAACCAAAGCGGAGCAGTTGGCTAAAATTGCCGTAGACCAGAGAACGAATGCCCTGGCTAATCCATATGCCCTCTTTAATGAGAAAGCAATTACGATAGAAGAGATATTATCTTCTCCCATGATTGTTGACCCCATTCATCTTCTGGAGATTGTACGCCCATGCAGTGGTGCGGCGGCAATAACCGTCAGCCGCTTGGAGGAAGCTTACGATATGCCCCATTCTCCGATATCTATCCTGGGCTGGGGCGAAGCCTGCACCCATAATTCCATCCTTTATGCCCCCTCCTTGACTAGCAGCCCGGTAAAGATGGCGGCTGAACGGGCCTTTCAAATGGCAGGACTGATTCCGGGGGATATCGAGTTACTTTCCCTTTATGACTGTTACCCCATAACAGTGTTGATAACCCTGGAAGATGCCGGGTTTTGTCCCAAAGGGAGCGGCGGGGATTTTGTGGAGTCAACTGATTTGACCTACCGGGGCAGTCTACCCTGCAACACCCATGGCGGTCAGCTCTCTTGTGGCCAGGCTTCCTATGCCGGGGGCATGTCACATCTCACCGAAGCTGTGCGGCAACTGCGCGGCGAGGCGGGAAAACGGCAGGTGAAGAAAAATCACCTGGCCTTTGTCAACGGCAATGGGGGAGTTTTTAGTACGGAATGCAGTTTGATTTTGGGAAGGGAAGGGTAAGCTTATGGAATACCGGGAATTTTATCAGAAGAAACTGGATGAGGGTGAACTCTATTTGCAGTTTTGCCCTGATTGTCAGGATTATATTTTTTACCCACGCAGCCTTTGTCCTAAATGCCTGAAATCAGATTGGGAGTGGAGAAAGCTTAGCGGAAAGGCAGTACTATATTCATATACCGTGGTTCACTACAGTGCCCTGCCGGAATTTAAGGAAGATACTCCTTACGTTCTGGCTTTGGTAGAGCTGGCGGAAGGCCCTCGTATGCTGGCCCATCTGCCGGGATTGCCCTTTGATGAATTACAGGTGGGCCTGGCACTGCAGCTTAGCAGCATTAACAGAGAGGGAAGAAGAATTCCAGCCTTCCAAGTGGTGCCAAATTGAGGAGGCTATTGGTATAAGCAGGATATAAATCGATATTACTAAGTTCAGAACTATTTCCGGAGGTATTAATGAAACTGGCGATATTTGACTTTGATGGAACCCTTTTGAGCAGGGATACCCTGCCTTGCCTGGGGCGGGAATGGATAAGACAAAAAAGATCTATATTACGCTACTTTTTGGTTTATCTTTCCATAGCTCCGGATTTGCTCTGGTACAGGATTGGACTCATATCCCGGGAGAGAATGAAAGCAGCTGCATTCAGAAAGTTCAACTACCTGTTCTCCGGGATGAGTGCTGAGGAGATAACACTTTTCTTTCATGAAGCCTATCCTGGATTGAGAAAACACTTCAATAGCAGGATAATTGAAGAGATCAGCCTGGCCCGAAGCCAGGGTTATCACTGTGTGCTGCTTTCCGGCTCTTATTTTGAACTTATGAAAATGGTGGCGGCTGATCTGGGCCTGAACACAGTCATAGCTGCACGACTGGCCTTTAAAGACGGAATATTCGATCCTAAAGGGGATACTCCTTTTATAAATGGGGAAAGTAAGTGTTCACTTTTGCAGGAGGCTTTTGGCGGGCAGGAGGTGAACTGGGAGGCCAGCCGCTGTTTTGCCGATAGTGTGGCTGATGTAAAGGTGATGGGAATGGTGGGAGAACCGGTTGCAGTTAATCCTGATCCCGGACTCCTTTCCCATGCCCGTCGGGAAGATTGGAGAGTGCTCAGCGGTTGAGCGGGTGCAGTTATGTGGGGGCGATATTGACTAAAGACGATTTAATTGATATCATATTTCTTGCGTCGGGATGTGGCTCAGCTTGGTAGAGCGCCTGGTTCGGGACCAGGAGGCCGCAGGTTCAAATCCTGT
>NZ_DCEA01000044.1:0-13222 GCF_002316705.1 Syntrophomonas sp. UBA1041 | reverse complement strand
TCTATTGATAAAAAGAATTTTATTGGTGGGTGGTTTTTTGTTGGGGCGAAAAGCCGGTAATATAGGGGTTTTAGCGGACTTGCCTTTAATAATTCAGGTGGTAGCCCTGAGATGACCCAGGCGAAACAGCATATTGGTATACCACAATATGGTAATAGTACGCCGACAGATCGTTGAACATTTGACCGGATGCACCCACCTCAAGGCAAATCGTTTGACATTAGGGGGTATAATTACGCGGCACTCCAACAGATTTACTAGGGGAAGTACAAGTGAAAGATGAAATCCAAAACGTTATATTTGGAGATTATTTCATTCGCTATTTCTTCTATAATTTAGCAACTTATCAGATTCCACCTTTCAAATAATTATAATGCACTCACAAAATCGTCGCCCGCTATAATGATATGATCATCAAGTTTTATTCCTAGCAGTTCCCCAGCTTCTTGTATCCGTTTGGTAACTTCTCTGTCTTTACTGCTGATATCAAGCGCCCCGCTAGGATGATTATGAGCAATTATAATAGAAGCGGCTCTGTCTTCCATCGCTGGAGCAAACACTTCTCGCGGGTGGACCAACGAATTAGTGAGAGTTCCGACTGTGATTAGATGACGCTTAATAAGCCTTCTGGCCCCATCAAGAGTTATCATAGCAAAATGTTCCTGCTTTTTATCTTTGATGAAACTGAACTGCTCCGCTGCCTTTTCGTTGGAATCTATTATCGGACGTGTTTGCTTCATAAACTTCCTACGCCAGAATTCCAAGGCGGCAAAAACCATTGTGGCTTTGGCATCTCCGATACCTTTTATAGATTTAACATCATCGATTGTGAGCTTTTCCACGCCAATCTTTTGTATAGTAGCATTAAGATTTTTAGCAATCTTTGTGACATCGTTGTCCTTGCCGCCACTGCCAATTAATGCTTGGAGAAGCTCAACATCAGTCAACGATTCAGCGCCTTTTCTATTTAGTTTTTCACGTGGCAAATCTTGCTTCGCTTTCATTGTGAATATCCTCAATCTTGATTTAATGATTTAGCGCCATCCACCTTCTTATAGGAACTGACCGCTTCATTGGCTACCATCAATAAATCCGACTCATCGTCTTGATGATCTTTCCTCGCCCTTGCCGCGATTCCACCCTCGGTATATGTAGTGCTGAATACATAGTCAGCCACAAATTTAAAGAATTCAGGGTGGTCAGAAATTGCTTTATAGAATTCAATACCTGTTGCCGAATTACCCTGAATAGCCTGACGAGTAGCTTTATCAGATTCTATACGTGAGTTTTCTATATCGGAGTTTTCCATTGCGTCTTGATAGGCAACACTTTCCTTAACCACACCCGGTAAATCAAGTAGTTGCTTTTGTGCAGCTTTATCATTTGTCCATTTAATGCCTAATCCGCCGCATACCTTATTGAAATCTTCCAATATTTTACTAAGGTTCTCTAGATCTGGAACCGGTATACCTACATCAGTCGGGACTGGAATCGGAGCGATTGTTACGTTTTCATTAGCAATAGCTATGGACATAGTCTGCTGTGCTACTGAGCGATAGCTTTCTAAATCGACTGATTCAACTAGTCCTTTGGTAAAATCATCACCTTGAGGCGAAGGTAGTATCTCTTTAAGCAGATTAAGGAAAATGGATAGTTTTTCCCATTCCTGCGAACCATAAGGCAGTATCGCCGCTAAGAAATTATACGTTCTGACAAAATTCTTCACATTGCTTTTAAACTGAATCTGCTCTTCAACATCAAGCGCGAGATAGTTATCTTTACATGATTTTAGAATAGGCTCGATGACTTCCCTGTCCGTCCCGTTTAGATAAAGACCAACAAACTCGTTTACTTGCTCCTTAGTATAGACTTGTAGCTGTTCCATTGAATCAATAAGAATATTCAGCTTATTGGGGTCGGTTTCACCGGAAAGTATTGTTGTCCGATAATAGCGGTCAAAGGCTTTTTTAATCAAACCGGCGTCATTAACAAAATCCAGCACAAAAACACCGGTATCCTTTTTGCCAGGATAAGAACGGTTCAACCGGGAGAGCGTTTGCACCGCTTTAATATCAGCCAGATTCTTATCAACATACATAGCCTGAAGAAGCGGTTCGTCAAAACCGGTCTGGAATTTATCCGCAACGATAAGGAGACGGTATGGTTCCTTTTTGAAAGTCTTTTCAATGTCGTTGCTCGGAAAGCCATTATATCCAGCCTCAGTCCGGCCGTCATATTCACCTGAAAAGGCAAGTATTACCTTGACCTCGCTTTTTTCTCTTTCAAGGATTGCGGAAACAGCACGGTAGTATTCTACTGCGCGGGCTATGCCCTGCGCCACAATCATAGCGCGGGCTTTTCCGCCAAGTAGGTTCTTCACGCGCGATAGAAAATGTTCGACAATGACTTCGGATTTCTTTTCCACCGCGGTCTGGGTTGATTCAACATAGAAACGCAGGATAGCCTGCGCTTTCTTGCGATTGAACATAGGGTCGGTATCTGGGACTTTGCTCGCAAGGGAATAGTAACTTTCAACTGGTGTATAATTTCGAAGAACATCAACTATAAAGTCCTCCTCAATAGCCTGTTTCATTGTATATACATAATGCGGGCTGAATTCCCGCTCCCCATCATCGTTAAGCACCGGGTTACCCTGCTCATCAGTAACCGGCCAGCCGAAATTCTCCAGCGTTTTGTTTTTCGGTGTTGCGGTAAAAGCAAAATAACTGGCGTTCTTTGCCATTTTTTTGCCCTCGATTAGGGAATTAATTTTATCCTCAAGCAAATCATCATCAGCCGCGTCATTACCGGAAACGGCTATATTCATTGCCGCCGAGAGCCGCCCGCTCTGGCTGGAATGAGCTTCATCAATGATGATAGCGAAATTGTCACGATTATATTCAGTCCCAATGCTTCTAACGATGACATCAAACTTATGAACGATGGTTATAATTATCTTTTTGCCTTCGGCAAGCAGCGTCCGGAGTTTACTGGAATCGTTTGCCCATCCGACTGTGGATCGAACTTCGGCAAACTGTCTGATAGTATTTCGTATCTGCTTATCGAGGTTCAAACGGTCAGTAACAACAAGCACGGTATCATAAATATTTACTCCGTCTTTTTTCAGAGTGATAAGCTGATGCGCAAGCCAAGCAATAGAATTTGATTTTCCACTACCGGCGCTGTGTTGAATAAGATACTTCCCGCCTACGCCATCACGCTCCGCGTCAGATAGAAGTGATTTAACCACGAAAAGCTGATGATAACGTGGAAATATCTGTTTATAAGTCTTCACGCCTGTATCTGGGTCTTTTTCCTCAACAACCTGGGCATAGTTCTGGATAATATTCGAAAGCTCAGATTTGGTTAAAATGTCCTTCCACAGATAATCCGTGCGATAACCGACCGCTACATTAGGGTTGCCCGCCCCATCATCGCGGCCTTTGTTAAACGGCAAAAACCACGAGTTTTTGCCTTCCAGCTTGGTACACATCATTACCGTATCCTCATCTACAGCGAAATGCACCATGCACTTCTTAAACGCGAATAATGGAGCATTTTTGGGGTCTTTGGGGTCACGGTCGCTGCAATACTGCAATACAGCGTCTCTGGTGCTTTGCTTAGTGATATCATTCTTTAATTCAAACGTGATAATGGGCAGACCGTTCAAGAAAACCACCAAGTCCGGCGCAGTTGGCAGGGCATCACTGACATAGCGAAGCTGCCGCGTCACGCTAAAAATATTTTTATCGTACATTTCAGCGGCTGCTTCATTACCGTCGGCTGAAGTTGGATAGTAAAACTCCAGCTTGAGATGTTTATAGCGCATACCGCTCCGCAGTACCTTAATCACTCCATCGCTTCGGAGTTTTGCCGTGAGGGCGGAGAGAAATTTCGCCATTTCAAGGGGGGTATCTTCTATATGTAGCTCCTTCATAGCCCATTCTTGCGTGTCATTTAGGAAGCGGAACAGGCGAGTTTTGTCCACAGCGTGTTCGCGGTCATATTCGGCAGTAGAACCTTCCTCAAAGTTATTGACTTCGACAAGGTGCCTAGTAATAGTGGTTTCAAAACCTTTTTCGCTCATGTCAGTCGTCGGCATCTATATCACCTTCCTCTATCTCATCGCCTTCTTCATAAGTTGACATCAGTTCGTCTTCTTCCTCGTAATCAGGTACAACCGCTTCGCGCAAATCAATTTTTCCAGTAACCGCGTCGGAGATTATCCGTGTCCTGTATTCAAGCACCAGGTTTATCTCGTCAGTCAGCTTGGAAATAAGACGGTCAATTGCGGCACATTTATCATCAAGATATGCTGCGATTGCTTCTTGTTCATTTTTAGGTGGAATTGGGATTTTCATATAGCGAATATCTTGGAACCCAATTGATTGCCTAACACCCCCGCCTAGTCCATAAAAGAATTTCTTCAAATCATAATGGTGCAATATTGTTTGAATATATTCAGGGTTTTCAGTAGTGTTCAGGCAAACATATGCAGAGGTGATTATTCCGAGTTCATGAACTAAACCAGTACGAAGGCTCTTATGGTCATTTTGCAAATCTGTTAGCCGCAAAATAATATTACCTTCATTCACAATCTGGTATTTATCATAATCTCTAGGAACAAGGCCAAAGTTGATATCCTTTTTCCTGATTATATTACCATAACTCAATGAAAGAACATTTTTTTCGCCAAGCCCCCTGTTTTTGATAGATTGCTCATTAGCAATTTGCGAAAGGTATCGTACTTCCCAATGCTTTGGAATATTACCGAGCCACGTAACGCCGCTGTATTCCTTTTCAATGTTCGAGTTAAGTCCTTGGGTTACAGCTTTGCTGATAACAGCATTTTTGAGTTCTTTCAGGCACTCAATTTCACGGCGCTTAGCGCGGATGAACTTATTAATACGAGATGTCTGCCAGCCAAGCCAGCGCACGATTTGTTCCTGCTCATTGGCGGGAGGGGAGAAAAATATAACATCCCTCAGTTTCGAAATTGGTAAATCCCATTGTCCTACTCGGATTCCAATAGAAAGAGCTGCAAAACAGTCAGCATAATAACGACTACGAATTGCCCAATGAAAAAAGTCCTTGTTCTCAAAACGCAAGTTGAATACATAATATGCTGGACTGACAACACCATAATACGAAGATACAGCACATGAACCTTGCCATGCTTTCATTTTGTTTATGACAAATTGCCCCGGTTCAATGACTAGATAATCAGATAAATCTTTCGGGATAGCGTTATGATTTTCGGTTTTATCATAGTCACGTGGAATAACTCCATTATCTCGCACGACAGATAATAAGGGTAACTCTGGTCGATTTTTAACTGTTACACGAAACAATAATTGTCGTAATGTAATATGATTCCATCCATCTGGGGTATTCATAAATTAAGCCCTCCCAATACTTCATTTAACAAACCATCGGTTTCTCTTTCAAGAGCTTGTATCTCCGCAACGATATCAGTAACATCACGCAGATCAGCAGGTTTGTAGAAGTATTTAGTGAAACTGATTTCATAACCAATTTTAATACTATCCTGTTCATACCATGCATCGGGAGAATAGGGCTTGACTTCAGTCTCGAAAAACGCCTCCACGCCGCCCTCAAAGGTCAGTGGAACAATTTCGTTCTCGGTCATGTCTTTGTTAGGCTCGAAACCGCCCTCCGGCAATTCCACCGGTTCGGCGTTCTCGTCAACAACAGTAAATAAATCGCGGAGCAATTTTAGACGATTCTTCGTCATAGATGCTCTGGTCCTTGGATTAGCCTTCTTATATTCTTCCAAAGCATTTTCAACCTGCGACACAAACGACTTATACGATAGCATGGATTCTATCTTCAGCCCTGACAGCACTTCGTAAAGGATATCATCTTTTTCGCTTTTTTTTAGGGCAGCGAGATTATCCTCTGTAATGTTCACAGCTAATCGCAGCGGGCGCTGAATATTCACAGAATAGTATCCAAAATCTGCGTTATTCAATATAAGGCTGTATTCAGGGTCTGCTGATTCATACGCCAAGTAAATATCCATAATCTGATCCCTAAGTTCTGGTGTGATTTCGCAGTTTTTCTCACCGATATTTTTTCGGAGTAAAGACTTTAGTGATGATGCATTGATAAGCTGAACTTTTCCCTTACGTTCCGGCGACTTCTTGTTAGCAAGCACCCATAAATAGGTGCCTATCCCTGTGTTATAAAACATTTTCTCCGGTAAGGCGACAATCGCCTCAAGCAAGTCTTGCTCTATTATGTAGCGGCGGAGATTCGTAGACCCTTGCCCAGCTTTTCCGGTAAATAATGATGAGCCATTATGAACCTCAATAATGCGGCTGCCAAGTTTGGTATTTGTCTTCATCTTGCTCACGTTATTGGCCAGAAAAAGCATTTGCGGATCATCAATGTCCGGCACAAGAGATACATCTTCCCCATCAATATCAGCATTAAAGCGCGGGTCTGATATTTCTTCTTTTTTTATACCTCCCCAAGCATCAAGCTCTTTTCTCCATGAAGTTCCAAATGGCGGATTTGAGAGCATAAAATCAAAGGTCTGCCCTCTGAATTTATCATCAGATATAGTCGAGCCAAAGATTATATTGCTGGCTTGTTCGCCTTCTCCTTTGACCAGCATGTCCGACCGGGCAATAGCATAAGTCTCGTCCGCGTTCTCTTGCCCAAATAGATTGATACTTGCCCGCTTGCCGCCCGCATGGGCAATTTCCAGGATGCGTTCCTCAGCCACAGTCAGCATTCCACCTGTACCGCAGGCGCCGTCATATATAGTGTAAGAGTTGTTTTTAGCTTTAATTTTGCACTGAACCGGTATAAAAGCAAGATCGGCCATTAGCCGAACAATATCACGTGGGGTAAAATGGCGCCCGGCGTCGGTCACGTTCGTTTCCTCATTGAATCGCCGGATAACCTCTTCAAATACCATACCCATTGAGTGATTATCGAGTGCCGGTAAGCGAACGCTCCCATCATCATTTAGTACGGGACGGCTTGAAAGGTTTATGCGCCGGTCGACATATTTGCTAATAAGAACACCGAGCGTATCGGATTCTGACAGCCGGTTAATTTCCTGTCTGAAATGAAAACGATTGATGATATCCTGAATATTTTGCGTAAATCCATTCAGGTAGTTCTCAAAATTCTGTTTAAGCTGCAAACGGTTGGTAATAGCCGACAAACTTTTCAGGGTATGCGGTGACCAGTTGCAAAACGCCTCTTTAGAAACGTTGCAAAGCCAAGCGTCTTGATTTTGGACGTTCTCAGCGTCAAGACGCGCTTTTTCTTTTAACACAGCTTCTTTTGTTTCCTCCAGAACCGCGTCGAAGCGCCTAATGACCGTCATAGGCAGTATTATCTTGCGGTAATCACCTACATCGTATGTGTCTACCAGGCAATCATTGGCGATGCCCCAGATAAAGGCAACTATTTGATTGTATGTTTGCGTATCCATATTGTGGCTTCTCCTAACTATTATTATTTGGTCAGTTTAGTCCTCGGTAACCTCCACAATATCGCCAATGTCGCAATCAAGAACCTTGCATATCTTCACTAAAATCTCAGTATTGATATTCTCGTTCTTGCTCAATTTTGCCAAGGAGGTGGTACTTATCCCCGTAGCCTCACGGAGGTCTTTTTTCTTCATATCTTTGTCGATCAATAGCTTCCATAGTTTTTTATAGCTTACTGACATCCTCTGCACCCCTCTTTACAAACTTTAATAAGTATAACATTTAAGGTATAATATTACAATTTTTATTTCGCATATACGCATTTCATTTTGCCATACACAGAATATATCTAGTTGTTGGATGGCAGCTTGACAAACACATATGCTAAATATATAATGTTAGATGTAAGCGAACAAGCTAATTAATTACAAGAGGTGAGACCAATGGAAAACAGCTTCGGGAAATGCATCGAAGCTAAACGCAAAGAGAGAGGCATTAATCTGCGTAAGTTTGCCGAACTTATCGACAATATGTCGCCTGCATATCTCAGCGACATTGAAAAAGGTAACCGCTATCCGCCTGATAAGGACAAGATTGCTAAAATGGCTCAAGTGCTGGCTCTTACATCTCAGGAAACCGCTGCCCTTTATGACTTGGCTGCTTTTGACCGCGCTTCTGTTGAAAAGGAACGGGGTAGCGCAGTATCGCCTGACCTACCAGAGTATATTATGAGCAGTGAAAAACTACGTGTTGCTTTGCGTATGGCGCGTGATGCTGGGGCTAATGATGATGACTGGATTAAGGTAATAGAAATGCTCGAAGAAAAAGAAAGAAAATCTGAGTAACAGGGGGTACAGCGCAGTGTTTTATTATGACTATGATTTGCCACAACTTATCAAGATTGCGGAAGACAAACTACGCGGCTTTGATGAGGAGCGGCTCACAATTCCAAAACCCCTTGACGCTTTCGATTTCATCGAATTTGACAACGGGCTCGGTCTTGAGATCGATCCGCAGAGGTTAACCCCTAATCTATCAATCTGGGGCTTGACAGCGTTTAATGACGGCCATTGGTGGGTATGGCCAGAAGACTCGGAGATGCCCGTCAAGCACCCCGTTTGTAAAGGCACCATACTTATAGACGAAAGACTGCTATCACCCGGCGCAAGTGTGGGTTGGCGTAATTTTACCCTCTTGCACGAAGGTTTTCACTGGGTTCTGCATCCTAACGTTTTTAAGAAGCAAAAAGTAGTGTACCAACGTAGTTGCAACCGCAGTAGTGTATCGGTGCGCATTGGGAATAAAAAACCCAGGTTAATTGGCATTCAGATAACTGAATGGCAGGCGAACTGTACCGCCGCAGTTTTCCTGATGCCGAGTGAAGCTGTGAAATTTGCTTTTCGTGAGATATTAAAAATCCCATTATCCCAGTCCTTGCCAATCCAATGGACACCGCAGATTGATAGTAAAGTCTCTGTTATAGCTGATATGTTCAGTGCTTCTTATACAGCAATGAAGTACCGGCTTATTGACCTTAGCCTGGTTACTGGATTTCCCAATCATTCAGCTTCTAATTTGTTTTAAGAAGGAAGCAATAAGGATGAAAGGGTTATTTTTTTATACTTATTGTTAGAAATAAGCGTACACGCTAACGTATTAACGAAGGAATGATGCCTATGAAAATGATGAGGTGTCCAAACTGTGGTCGTCGAGTCTTTGATATATCCAAACTGCCAAAAGAGCAGGTAGATATTTCGCTCAAATGTCCTCAGTGCGGTAAGATCGTTTCGGTTCCTTGCAACGAGAAATCTGAGTTTAAGCCAAAAGAATCATTACTAAATCGCCGCGAAAGGAGGTGATAAAAGTGCCAAAAGGTAACAGCAAACAAACATCGGCAGAAGTGGCAAGCAAAGCTTCCGCCCTATTAAGGGATGGCAGAACGGGTGCTAAAACCAAATCGGTAGCCGGTAGCGCGTTAGCACAGACCAAACCGTCACCTAAGAAGAAGCAACTAATACATCATACCGAGCAAGGGAGCCGAGTGCGAGCTACCAAATAGCCGGATGAATTACGAGATGTAAATCCGTAATCATCCGGCTTTTTGTTTTTCGTAATTCATCGGCTCTTTACATATCTCCACTTGGCTCCTGATTCAGGAAAGGAGTCAAGAAATAAAAATAGAGTACAAATTTGTTACCGGCGAGAAGAGCGTTATTGAAATAGATGATAACAGCGAGATAGCTGCATTCATCATTGAAAATGAAGATGACCGTAAGAAAAATGACCGAAAGAACTCCCGCCCAGACCGTCACACACCACTTTCCACATTTACCTACGAGGACGCTCGCTATTTCAGTGATGGTACAGACTTACTTGTCGACCTTATAGCTTCCGAAACTGTGAGCCACGCCATGTCCCACCTGACCGAGCGGCAGCAATACCTTATCCGCCAAACCTGCCTGGAAGGTTGGAAGTACACAGAACTGGCCGCCCTTGAAGGCGTGGACGAATCCGCTATACGCCATGCCGTAAACCGGGCAAAAAACAAACTTAAAAAATATCTTTTCATATTTGCATATCCGGATGCCAAAGGCCATGCCTCTATGCCCTGCCCAAGATGTGGCAAATTCAGTATGGTTAATTATGAGATAATGGAAGTGATACCAATACCACCAAAGAGAAGAAAAAATCAAAGGTGTAACACAAAGTGAATATAAAACCGAGCAATAAAGAGCATGGCAGTCGCCATAGTTATAACCGCCGGATGGAGTTACAGGAAAAGTAATTTTATTCGGTGGTTTTTTATTTAAATAAAAACGCATTTCGATAGATGAATTCATAATTTCACTTTTATTGTGCGATTCCTCTTGTGCCATAGTAGCCATAAAGGATAGGAGCATTTCGCTGTTGCTATTAAGGGTATAAATTCCATTTCAAAAAAAAACGCCGACGGGCGGCTGCATAGCTGCCAACTGGCGTACATACCCAATGCAGTCCAGAATATTTCTCGCAAAACGGGCAACCGATTTTGTCACTATAAGGTCAATCTTTCCGCCCTGACAATCTTTTATCATACTAATAAAAGCATCCCGGTGCTGGAGTGACGTACCGGAGATGCCTTCATCTGCATAAGTATCTACCAGATTCCAGTTTGGATGGCGGCTGATTAGATCTTTATAGTGGTTTTTTGCAGCTCATACGAGGATGTTTGCCGCGGATCGTCGGTAGAAACTCGCGCATACACTGCCACACGCTTTTTATTTATGCTGTCATAAAAATCTTCCTGCGCTATAGCCGGAATGACGTCAAGTTCATCCAAGTCAACACCGTTATATCGTTTGCGAATACGTGCTTTCTGGCTCTCGTTTTCTTTCAATGCAAATCACTCCATGGATATAGTTACCTATCCAAATTATATAGATCACAAGGCGATGAGGAAATGAACCACAGGTCTACATGTTGCCCTGTGGTTCATTTTCAAGTAAAATTAATTCAGTTATTATTCAGAAACTGATTTTATTTATCGTGGATTATACTTTTTGTACCGGTAACCAGACAAACGATTCAGCAGAGTATCAAACGGATCTTATGCGGCTTGTGGAGGATTGTAGCAGTTCTGAAAAACAGATCATTTTTGACGTTGCCTCGGCAACTAAAAAGAGCCTTCGGGAAAACAAAGGGCTGCAGATCAGAGATAATCAATCGTGAGATCAGTGCCCATTTTCAAGAAAACTCACAGCAAATAGAATTTGCTTAGCTTAATCCACTTGGTTGGGGATTTTGGGCAGATAAGCACAATGTAGCATTAATGGCGCTGGATCATATTATAATAGAGCTAGAAGAGAAGGAAGAAGGCATTTTCATGGCTTTGAATATTGTTACGAGAAAAGTAGCGGCTTTGTTTTCTTATCTAGAGAAATTTCTGTTCTCCTTTGTAAGAATTTGCTTCATAAGATATAATCCTAATATATTGACATTTATTAAATCAGGTGATAACGATGTATCCATCATGCTTTCCCAAAGATTTTGAGACCGCAATTTTGCCTACCATAGATGATATAAGATCTATTGAGGTATATCGCGTAATAAAAAGCGGAACAATACATAGAAATGATTTCCTTAGCACATATGAGGAAGTAATACTTAATTTGATACCCAAACCAAAGAATTATGATGAAAGAGATCCGGGTACTTATTCAACTTCCTGTTATATGGATAGCAAGGAAATCGAATATTTTTTGAAATTAATAATGAAACATCATCCGCCAGCGGTTATAGCTCAAGGTAAAACTGAAGTAAAATGCGGCCCCTCGCAAATTACAAAGGAACGAAACCCAGCCAAGAAAGATACTCATGTTGATTGGTGGATTTTTGAAGCCGCGACACCAGAGTTGTACTTTAGAAAGGTAGTTTAATTATGAAGGTAAAAGCTTTTTTCCAAGACATACCCCAAATAGGGGATTTATATTTGGAGCATGTTTTGTTAAGTTTTGAAAATGAACCTATTTTATTTGTAAGTTCAAATGAAAAATCAAAAATATTCTTGTGTTTTTGTTCGGAAATAAGGGGCATACAACGGTGGGTCGTGTCAGAATCATCAATAGTTATCTTAAAAGACTTAATAAACAGGGAGATTGATATATATTCGGCATTAGGATATAGAACTGATGAATTCAAGTATATTATCGAGCTAAAAATTGATGGAAGTGAAGAATGCAAACCAATTCATTTCAATGATATTGACGAATTGGATTTACCGACACCACATGTATACTTGGAATATTTTGATAAAGATTTGGCATATGATTTTATTAAAAACTATGAGGCAATGATTGGGAACAAAATGGTCTTTGAGGACGATAAGTACAAAATGACTATTCAATCTAGTTACTCGAATAAAGTTCAAAGAACAGTAAATCGAATATTAGCAAGGTCCCTTGTTCAGTATTACTTTTTAGATGTTAAAGTGGTATCAAAAAATAGGCAACAACCTCAATATGCCAACAATAATATAATAGATGAAATTGTGAAGACCATGCTAGAAAATACGAGTGTTCAGTACCACTTATCAGATATTATTTTCAAATATCAAGATAATGAACAATCTCAATGTTCCTTGATTGATATATCCCCGGCTGCGTAAAGGAGTTGTCTAGCGTGAAAAATACTTTTTCATTACTATTTGTATCGCCGCTTTTGCGGCGAGATGGAGGTTTTTATGATAAAAAGTGATTTCCAATTTTCTAATCCTTACCTAACTAATTTAGTTTTTATAGTTAATGAGGAATTTGAACCAAACAATTCTGAAGAAGTTAATATTTCTAATGAGATTAATGTTAGCGTTCAAAGACCTCAAACAGGTAACGAAGCTATAGTCTCTTTATTGATAGAAATAAATAAGGACATTTCTAATAGACCCTTTTATTTAAAGATTGAAATAGAAGCTGTTTTTTCTTGGAATAACAGTATGGCTGAAGACATGATTGACACTATGCTATCTAAGAATGCACCTGCTTTGTTACTTGCTTATGCACGTCCTATTGTGGCTAATATTACTAACAGTTCACCATTTCCGACTTACAATTTGCCTTTCATGAACTTTCTTGCTTCGAGTGAAAGCTGAAATTACTCCAACGCTTAGATGAAAGTAATATGCACACCCCTATTGGGGGTACTGCCCCCCGAAAACTTGACATAATAAACGCACACCCTTCTGTCAATAATAACCGTGAGGTGGTGCGCCAGTTCGGCGT
>NZ_DCEA01000019.1:0-6965 GCF_002316705.1 Syntrophomonas sp. UBA1041 | reverse complement strand
AAAGGGGTTTTTGCAGTAGAACCGTATTTACATTGTCCCTGGATTTACAGCACCTTTGCCAGCAGTTCCGCCAGCTGGGGATGGCCGATTTCCTCCAAATCATAGCGCACTCTCACGGCCGGCTTGTCTATGGACATAACCCGGCGCAGATCAATAGGGGTTCCGATAACTACTACCTCCGCCGGTGAGTTGTTAATGGTCTGTTCCAATTCTTCAATCTGTGTCTTCCCATAACCCATGGCCGGAAGTAATCGGGATAAATGCCCATATTTGGCAAAGGTTCCTTTGATGCTGCCCAGCGCATAGGGACGGGGGTCTATCAATTCGCCCGCACCTAATTTTTCCGCCGCAATAACCCCCGCGCCATAAGCCATCTCCCCATGAGTCAGGGTGGGACCATCTTCCACCACCAGAACCTTCTTGCCCTTAACGGAATCGGGGTTTTCCACCGTAATCGGGGAGTTGGCCATGATGATTTTAGCCTGCGGGTTGTTCTTGATTATAGCTTCCTTGACCGCTTCTACCCTGGCGGGGTCGGCGGAATCAATCTTGTTAATAATAGCGATATCGGCCATACGCAGGTTGGTTTCACCCGGATGGTAACTAGTCTCATGCCCGGGGCGGTGGGGATCAACCACTACTATGTGCAAGTCGGAAGCATAAAAAGGAATATCATTGTTGCCCCCATCCCAGAGAATCACATCCGCTTCTTCCTCCGCCTGGCGCAGAATAACTTCGTAATCAACCCCGGCATAGACCACCATGCCGTTATCGATATGGGGTTCAAACTCTTCTCTTTCTTCGATGGTGCATTTGAATTTGTCCAAATCCTCATAACTGGCAAAACGCATGCATAGCTGCTCCTCCAAATTGCCATAGGGCATAGGATGCCTGATAATAGCCACTTTTTTGCCGCTGGCAGTAATCAGTTCCGCCACATACCGGGTAGTCTGGCTTTTCCCGCTGCCCGTCCTCACCGCAGTAACCGCTACCACCTTGCGTTTGGACTTGAGCATGGTCGTTTTTGGCCCCATCAAGCGGAAATCCGCCCCCGCAGCCATAACCAGAGATGCCTGGTGCATTACATATTCGTGGGATACATCACTGTAAGCGAAGATTACCTGGTCCACATCATATTTCTTTATTAATTCGGGCAGCTCTGCTTCCGCGTAAATGGGTATGCCTTGCGGATACAGCTTGCCGGCTAATCCAGGCGGATACTGTCGTCCTTCTATATCCGGAATCTGTGTAGCCGTAAAGGCTACCACCTCATAGGCCGGGTTATCCCGAAAATAGCTGTTGAAGTTGTGAAAATCTCTCCCGGCTGCACCCATAATGATTACTCGAGTCGCTTTCATTAAAACCCACCTCTCTGGTTTTTTTATAGTAGCCCGGGTACCGACCATTCCTCTACAATTCGGAAGTGGTAAAACCTTAACCCGGATCTGCTCGGTTAGTAAGAAATCACTTTTCATCTCTGCACTCAGCATCTTTATATTGGTTCACAGATTATCAGATATGCTGAGTGCCAGCCATGGGGTTAGTATGAAAATAAACTTTCTGACGCTGGATGTCTCCGCCCCGGCACTTAGAAAGGATAATTCTCTATTGACTTAACGAGGTTGGGCTAAGTACCGGACGTGATAACCTTAATAGCGTCCGCATGAAGAAAGCTTTGTCAACAACCCCGTCCCCCCCGTCATTCCGTTTTCCGTTTTCCGTCTTCCATTTATCCATATCCCAGGAAAATACTTGAATATCCCGGCGCCATTCCCAGCCCTGATTCTGGTAAAAACCCGCCGCCAGCTGGTTATCATTGAAAGCGAAAAGGTGTATTTTAGGGGCTCCCAGCTTACGCAATTCATAGAGTACCTCTTTAAGCAGCTCCCGGCCATAACCCTGGCCCTGGCAATCAGGGTGCACCGCCAGGTGGTAAATATATCCCCGGCGCCCGTCAAAGCCCCCGAGCACGGTCCCCAGCAAACGCTCTCCATCCTTCAGTAGCAGACAGGTGGAGGGGTTTCTTTCCATAAATAAGCGCAAGGATTCCTCTTCATCACCACTACCCACTCCCAGCCCGGGTATGCATCTCCATAATTCGAGCATTAAAGGCAAATCTTTTATGCCCGCCCTCTCTATCCGGCAAGGGCCAGTCACCATCTTCTCCCCTTCTCTATTTTCTTGTGATTTTGCTTGTATAAATATACCGCTCGCAGTCGCCTGCTCGCCTTCGCCGGTACAACTTAATTGTATCCGCTAGGATACACCAGGAGTACCCGAAGGGTGCAAGGTGCTGCACCCATGCTTCGCCATCGCTCGCTTTGTATATTTATGCAACCTATGCAACAAAAGGGGTTTTTGCAGTGGAACCACAGCTTTAAACCATTAATTCCTGCAGCAGTTCCGGCGATGGCTTATTCACTATGCTAGCCACCGTTTGACCCTGGTAGCTGAAAACATTATAATCCTGATCGGTAATCTCGCCGATTACGGCGGCAATGCCATTTCTACTGCGAATGGCCTCCAGTACTTCGTCCACATCTTCCGGCTGGACTTGAAGCAGCATGCGGGCTTGAGTTTCACAAATAAATATCTCTTCCGGGGTAATATTAGCCTCTCTTACCGGGACTTTATCCAGTTCCACCCGGGCTCCCAATCCTCCAAAGCGGGCTGACTCACATACCGCCGCTCCAATTCCGGCTGCGCCCAGGTCCGAGCAAGCCTTGATTTTCCCGGTGGTGAAAGCGGCCAAGGTAGCCTCCATAGTGGTTTTCTCCTCCGCAAATAAAGCCAGAGCCGGCTGCATTACCGGCACCAAACCGGCTCTATACAGGGTATCGTTGCCATCAGTACCGGTCCCCCCGATTATGATGATTTTATCACCAGCAGATTTTGCCGGTTTGGTAAGGGGTTTTTCCGTAACTTGCTGGCCAATTACCGCCACTACCACAGCAGGTACTATATCACTGAATGAGGTGGAAAAGCCACCTCCAACCACAAATACGCCCATGGTTTCACACATTTTGGCCATCCCTTCAAGCATCAGATTAATCCTGTCCTGGCTGCTCATTATTTCACATTGGCCACAGGTACATTCTCCGGCAAATCCACAGGGGCCAACAATAACTTCTTGTTCCAGGGGACGCGTACCGATGAAATCCAGCAGGAATATGGGCCGGGCTCCCATGGCTACCACATCGCGCATAGCCCCCCCGGCTCCGGTAGCAGCAGCGTCATAAGGCCGGGGTACGCTGGGTGAACAGTGGCTTTCCATTTTCGCGGTAATAAAGCAATCTGTACCTGGAATACGAAATACGGCGGCATCATCATTGGCATCAGGCCCTACCAATAAGGCTCCGGGCCAGATTTGCTCTACTTTTTGATTTAGCTGCTTGAACAAGCCAAAATTAATCGCCTTATCTGTGTTGTGATGCAGGTGTACAAACAAAGCATGCATTAGCGCCTTTTCCACTTTATTCATAAAACAACCTCCTCATAAGAATAGTCGTGGGATTTCTTCATTCACTAAGAGATTTTTTTCTTTGCCTGAACTTAAGCAGAAGTAGAGAAATTCCTCACTTTTCTCCTTAATTGTATAGTATCCGTTCCTTCCTGATAAGGGCTTTCTCATGTATACTTTCAAAATATATTCTTTCGTTAAACCTATTTTTCCCCGGAGGGCTGGGGATAATTCCCCACAGCAAAACGCTGACTATGGAATATAGAGACAAGAAGAAGCGTTATTCCTCGTAGTTAAGTCCTGGGCCATTCCACCACAAAAGATGTATCTGCCCCCGGAGTGCTGGTAGCATAAATCCTTCCCTGCTGTTGTTCTATAATTGATTTCGCAATAGCCAGTCCTAAACCATAACCCCTGTTTTCCCGGCTCCGGGATTTATCCACCCGGTAAAAGCGTTCGAATATTTTTTGCAGATCTTCAGCGGGAATCCCTTCACCCGTGTTGCTTATCCGCATCTCTATTTTATTTTTGTCACTGGCCAGCCGAACGGTAATGCTCCCGTTGGCCCCGGTATTCTTTATGGCGTTATCAATCAAGATGCTGATGACTTTCTTTATGTTCTCCTTCTCCCCATTGAAGAAAATATCTTCTTGAATTTCTTGCTTCAGGCTTATATGCTTTTCATAAAAAATAGCTTCAAAAGCCAGGAGAGTGCTGCTTAAAGTCTGGCTTAAATCAAACCGGGTGAAAAGAGTTTTCGCTTCCATATAATCAATTCGGGCGAGGGCCAGCATATCATCGACCAGGTTGGCCATACTATCCGTCTGGGAAGAGATATAGATGTGGTGAAAGCAAAAACGGTTGCGGCCAGCAGCGGAGTGGAGCTGACGGTGGAAATAAGGTTAAAGGATATGTCCACCCAATTTGTTAATGAAGTCAGCCGTATCGCCGGGGTAAATAATGCGGTACTGGTAAGCTACAACGGTGACTATATGTCTTAATGGCGGTGAGAGCAATGATAACGAGTAAATACCTGAATACCCTGGTGCTAATACTGATGTCACTTGCTGTTCTGGCTGCGAGTTTCCTGACGCTGTACCCCCACCATCCGGATAGCGCTGCCCCAGCCGAGCCTGAATATGCCAGTAAGCTTTTTAATAAAGAGCAAATCATGGAGATTAATATTGAAATGGAGCCGGAGGATTTTGACTGGATTATAGAAAATGCTACCCGGGAAGAATACCGGCAGGCGGATATTACTATAAACGGCAATACTTATCACAATGTAGGCATCAGGCCCAAAGGCAACTCCAGTTTGAGAATGGTGGCGCAGGATAAAAACAGCGATCGTTTCAGCTTCAAGGTCAAATTTGATGCCTATGTCGAAGGGCAAGCGTGTATGGGTTTGAACAAGCTGGCTTTAAATAACATTATTATGGATAAAACCTACATGAAAGAGTACCTGGCCTATGAAATCTTTGACTATATGGGAGTTGCCACCCCTAAATATGCCTATGCCAATATAAGCATTAACGGCAAACCCTGGGGCCTGTACCTGGCAGTGGAGGCTATGGAAGAGAGTTTTGTCAAGCGTAATTATGGCAGCCTGGAAGGGCATCTATATCGCCCGGAGGGGGCCGGTTCCGATTTGAAATGGGCCGGGGAAGATGCCGCCAACTATACCGGCATCAGAAAGATGGCGGCCTATAATGTCACCGACAGCGATTTTAAAAAGATTATTACCATGATTGAGCAACTGAATAATGGAAGTGAGCTGGAAAAGTATCTGGATATCGATTCCATATTGCGATACTTTGCCGTAAATAGCTTTCTGGTTAATTTTGACAGTTATGTCGGCAGCCTGAAACACAACTATTACTTGTATGAAGAAAACGGGGTATGCACTATTCTGCCCTGGGACTTCAACCTGGCCTTTGCCGGGCATGAGATAAGCAGCGCCCAGAAAGCTGTGAACTTCCCCATCGATACACCGGTTACCGTTAATCTGAGCGAGCGCCCCCTGATTGGCAAACTGCTAGAAATACCCGAGTACCGCGGGCTGTACCATAAATATTTGCAGCAGTTGACCGAAGACTATATTAACAGCGGCCGCTTCGAAGATAGCGTAAGCTATCACATTACACAGAACGCCGCCCAAAGGACTAATGGGCGGCGCTTACGTATGGATGACCGTAACTTCGGGCCAATTTGGCCTGAAGTTACGATTATAGATTTATTGTCACAATATATATCGCAATATATCGCAACCAGTCGCTTTTAGACATTAAAGCAATAGGATGTCAAAAATATAATTCAGCAAAGGTGCAAATATTTGCATGGATCTATACACAGTTGTATCAGTTGCGACAATTGCCGGATTATGTACAAACATATCAAGAGCTTTTCCTTATTCTATTCGGCTCAAATTCCCCCGCCTGAGGCCGAATCACGTAAACGCCTGGCTATATCGCTGGCACTGTACAAAACGTTTGTAATGAATACCCGATCTTCTCTGATATGGAAGAACACAGAAAAGTTATCAACAGGCGTTTGCCTGAGTTCCAGCACACGTTCTTCTTCTGTCTCCATTAACTTCACACGTTCCGGGAACGTATCAAGAGTTTCAATTGCGTCAGCTATTCTGTTATACTGTCCCATAGCCACTTCCGGTGCCTGTAGCTGCACTGCGATATAATTATAAATCTCCTCCATATCGGAAAGTGCCATGTCAGTTATCTGAATCTTATACTGCTTCATACGCGTATCTTCCGAAATTTCCGAAAGGCAGCAGATGCATCCTGCACATTACCTTTTTCGATATCGTTATATCCTTCCTTTAACTTCGCATGAATTTCTTCCGTTGTCATCATATCAGCATTTACGGAAACCGGTGCTTTCGGCAGAGTTACAGCAAAAGGTATTCCGCCGGTCATTGAAATCTGCTTCAGATAAATATCTATCGCTGTGGACATAGGTATACCGAGTTGTGAAAGGACTTCCTCAGCCCTTCTTTTTACGTCAGGGTGAACTCTTAAGTTTAAAGTCGTAGTCTTTTCCACGCTAATCAGCTCCTTCTGATAATATTGTAACGCTTTTGTCGTTACTCCTTCAAGAAAAATTTTGAATTAGCTTAGCCCTAAACCTGATGGGTATTCCATGAGTTTTTCCATATGATAGTATCCGCCCACACTCACAGCGAAAACTATTGAATTGTCAATCGTGGATTCTACCGTAATCCCATAGAAAAATATTTCAAAACACTATTGACACATATCCCTACGCGATGTAGAATATCATTGTCTACACGATGTAGTATAATGAATGGGGTGACTTTTATGAATAAACTTCAAAAGATGTCGGACGCTGAACGAGAAGTCATGCAATTTGTATGGGCGGCTGGCCGCTCGGTTTCCTCTGCAAAATTACTTGACGACTTAAAAACGATTAACAGGGAGTGGAAGCCAAACACGGTTTTAACATTTCTCGCCCGATTGATAGAAAAAGG
>NZ_DCEA01000017.1:117023-170812 GCF_002316705.1 Syntrophomonas sp. UBA1041 | reverse complement strand
GGGGAGTAAGCCTCCCCCTTTTCATTTAGATTAACATCACCTATCATGCTGCGTTGGAGCTAGCGGATGAGGGTAACGGAATTAAAAAAGCCCGCCTATATTAGCGGGCTCCCTTCTATATTGATAAATTAGCAGTCGCTTAATGCCAATACTGCCAGCCAGAATTTGGCGTGCCCGTATTCATCCCCTGCGATGTTGAGAATCAGGGCTCGCAGCAGCGGATCATCAACCATGTTGGCCATAGCCGCATACATGGAAACAGCCCCGATTTCATCAGTGATGGCTTCCTCCACCAATTGGCAGAAATCTTTTTTGTCGTCATCTCGTGAGGGGCAATAATCATCATCAGGCTCATAATATTTTTTGGGCATCATGTCGTCCTTTCTCCTTTTGTCTTTTTTGGGTTCTCTGTCATCCTCGGGATACCATTTACACTTCTTATCTTCTTCATCGTCATACCAACATTTGTGCTTTTTATCTTCCTCGGGTTCATAACACCATTTGCGTTTCTCGTCTTCCTCAGGTTCGTAATACCATTTCGGCTTCTTGGGTTCTGCATGTCCATAACCCTTTTTCGGCATTTTTTCACGATGGTTCTTTTTGAACATCCATCCGACCTCCTTGTATGTGATTAGCCACATCCGGCTATTCCATATTATGGAATGCTCTCAAAGGGAGTGCCTGTACCTGCCAAACTTTCCCGACAAGTAACATAATGGGTATTCAATCCGTATACTGGTAAAAAAACATAAGGAGTGGATATAAATTGAACTCGGGCAGATTTAAAACCCTGATTAAAGTTGCTAAAAAACACAAAGTCAAAAGCCTGCAGTTATATAAAGATATGGTAGATACTACCCCTGATAAGGATCTCAAAAAGTTAATTCAAGAAAATATCATAACCGGCGAGAGAAAGCATCATCGTTGGCTGGAGGATATGGTCAGAGATTATAACAAAAAAAACCATAAACATGATCATGGTTGTCGGGATCGGGAAGCAGATATCAAGTCCGTTATCATTCCTCTCCAGCAGGGCGTCTTTATAAGCAAGTATTACCCTGACAAGAATTTCAATGATTACGATGCCTTGTATTTCGGTCGTCATGGTCATCCCAATAACGTTTTTCGAACCCTGATGCAGTTCGATCTCAACAAAATTCCAGATAACTGCACCATTATAAAAGCGGAGTTAATCGTTTCCCTGTGCACCAATGAATTGCCCCATGGAGGTGCGCGCGTTGCCATGCATCCGATATTAACCGACTGGTGCGAAGACACCGCTACCTGGAATGACGGTCCTGAAATAGCACGGGAGCATTGGAGAATTGAAATCCCGGGCGGCGTTTTCGGCCCGTTGTGTATAGATGTGAGCGATTATATTCAGGACTATTTTGAGTGTCCAAATTACGGCTTTATTCTGGTTGGTTCCGAGTCCATAGACGGTGTGATTGGAATAGAGGCCAGAGACTGCGGGCCCCACCGCAAAGGTCCCTACCTGAAAATAGAAATGGAGTGCGGCCATGACGAATAATAAAGATTCAGCCAATCACTACCAGACTTTGGCAAAGCTGCTTGATGAACAGTATCAATCCCGCGTTGAAATGTGCCAACAATTGGCCAGTCATCTGGAAAACGGCCATAAACGGGAAGCCTCGGGCGATGAACAGCAGATTCGCTCCAAAAAAGCAACAAATCATGGTCCTTGGTTTGGAATAGAAAAGATATCAGCTTTAACCCCCGAACAGATACTTCAGCATCTCTTAGATAACATGAAAAAATAGGAGTCCCCGAGAATTACCCCCTGGCATCACCCGCTGAGGACGGGAGAATCGGACATTCTCCCGTCCTCATTTTTTGTGTCCATTAATAAATCCGCATATCCCGGGGAAGCCTAATTAAAAATCTTACGCCTGTGTATAGAACAGCTTAGTGGCCAATTATGACCTTGCTGCAAAGGGGGATTAGAAAATGCGCATGGTGCAATGTCCCGAACTCTGCTTCTGGTGTGGTGAGGCTACCGGACGTACTTCGGTGTTTGAAGCCGCCTCTCCTGAAGATTATGATATTCCCGGTGTACTGGCCAGTTATGAGCCTTGCCCCGCCTGCCGGCGCACCTGGGGACTGGGGGTAGTGCTGTTTGAAGTAGTCGACGAGCACAGCAGCGACAGGCCGCCTTTGACACCGGGCTATGCCCCAACCGGGCGCTGGTTTATTGTGCCGCCGGAAACCATTCGCGAGTACTTTGATTATCCCGAACAGGTGATAGCCACCGGTAAAGGGATCATAGATAACGTTCTGGCCGATTATTTGATGGATAGTTTCATGCAGGGGCAGGTGATTCATTAGCCGGTACAGAGGGAACATCGGGTACCTCAGCCCTGTACGGCAGTTCAAGAGACATGGAAGCTCAGGCTGCTTCCGAACTCACTTTTCTTCACTTCCAATCTGGCATCAATGCGTTCTTTGAGCTCATCAATGTGGGAAATGATCCCTACCAGACGGCCTTGTTCCTGAAGGCTGAAAAGGATGCGAACCGCTTCATCAAGGGAATCGGCATCCAGGGAACCGAAGCCTTCATCTATAAACATGGCCTCCAGATAAGTACCTCCGGAATAGGACTGAACCACCTCCGCCAGCCCAAGTGCCAGGGCCAGCGAAGCTAAAAATGACTCCCCTCCGGAAAGATTGGCAACCGGACGGGTAGTGCTGGTGTAATGGTCGTATACCTCAATATTGAGTCCTCCCGCTGCGTTGGCACGGGTCAAATCCTGGCTGCGATTCAGTATAAAACGGCCTTTGCTCAGCCTGCTGAGCCTTTCACTGGCCCGGAGGATTACATCATCAAGCAAGGCCCCCAGAACAAAGCGCTGAAACGTAACATTTTTGGGGTTTTTGCCGTTGGCTACATCGGCGATACGGCCCAGCACCCGGTATTGCCCGGTAACCGCCTCTAGCTGTTTTTCATAGCCTCCCACAGTAATCAAATCATTGTTCAATTTTTTAAGCCGCTCTTCAGCCAGGGTGAACTCCGCATGGATTCGATCCCGTTCTGTTTGCAGCTGCTCATGCCGGGTCTGAATTGCCGCCAAGTCGGGTGGCTGCAGCCCGTGAACCTCTGCTTCGCACCTTGCCAGCTGATCCTGCGCTGAATGCAGACGCAAATCATATTGCTTAATAAAGACCTCAAGATCGTTGAGTTTGGTTTCACTGCTCCTGGCTGCCTCATATTCTGCCTGCTGCTTGAAGCCGGCCCTATGTAATTCCTGGGTAAAAAGCAGGCTTTCATTATCGAAATGCAGCCGGGCCTGATTGGTTTTCTCCAAGAGGCTGTCTACCCTGGTGGCGGTATTGGACAGCTTAACGTTCAGTTCCTCGGCCAGCAGTCTGGCATTCTCCAGGTTTTGGGCCAGGACCTCACAGTGTTTTAAAGCCTGCTCTTGTTCTTTTTGCAAGGTTTCCCGATCAATAATGGTTTGCGGCAGGTGTTGGGCGCGCTCACTAAAGATGGCTTGCGTGGAAGCACACTCTTGTTCTGCCTGTCCAAGTTCATATTTAAGCCGCTCCAACCGGGAAAAACTCAGCTTTTCCCCCTCTTCCAACAATGCCAGGGATTGTGCCCACTGTCCCTCTTGACTGGCGGATTTCATGGTGGTCTGATATTTTGACCGGCTCAATTCCAGGCTTTGCCGCAAAGCCGCCAGTGTTTGCGATCCTTTGTCGCCTAGTTCGGCTTCCAACCTCAGGGTTTTTTCTTCAAAAAGCCTCAGTTTTATTTCTATAGCGACCGCATTTTTCCGGGCCTCGTTGAGTTGTTCCGCGGCCAGGTCAATCCTGGCCTGCTGCTCCTTGAGTTGTTTCTCATCAGGAAGCTGGCCGCTGGCAGTATGGGGATGAGGATGATTCAAGGAACCGCAAACCGGGCAGGGTACGCCTTCCCGCAGATCAGTCGCCAAAAGCGCGGCCTGGCCCTGGTTCCAGGCATCCTGCAGAACGGACCCATGATTTTTTAATTCATTATATTTTTGCTCGGCCTTTTCAAGCTGGCGGACGGCCTTTTTCCACTCATACTTGTGCTTGGCCAGAGATTGGCGGGCTTGTTCCAGTTCATTGCGCTTGCTGAAGATTGTTTCCTGTGCCTGCACCTCGGTTTTAAGGACTTCCACCTGAAGTGCGGACTGTTGTGCAGTCTGCCAATTGTTGTTGATCTCCTCCCGCTGCAGGCGGATTTTAGTCATTTCAGCTTCGGCTTGACTGAGATCTTCCTGTAACAGGCCGCGCTGTTGTTCTGCTGCCGCCAGTTCATTCCTGGCCTCCTGATATTGCTCAAAAACCGGGGTTAAACTATGCAGCCAGTGCAAGTGCCGGGAAGCCTGGTAGCGCTCCGCTTCCTTATCGGTTTCGGCCTGGTAGGCTTCTTGAGCCGCCTTGTTTTGCATTTTGAGCTGCTCCAACTCCATAGCTGCTTTTCTGTGCTCGATCTGGATCTGTTTATATTCCGTCTGGCGTTGGTTGAGGCTATTTTCCAGAGCAGCCAGCAGCAAGGCCTTCCTGCCCTTTTCCAGGATCCGCCGCTGCCTTTCGATATCATCTTTTTGCAAAGACAATTGCTCTAGCTCATGCCGGGCTTCAGCGCAGGCCTTAAAAAGCTGCGCTATCCTTTTAGCCTGGCCCAGGGCCTCGGCGGCCCCAGCCAAATCCTTTGTAATCTGCTCCAACTGTTTCCTGTCGGAGGCGATAACACCGATTTCCTTATCAATGGCCATCCGTAATTCTTCAGTTGAGGTGCAAGCGTGCTCCTGAAGAAGTTCTGCTTTTTTGGCTTCGATTCGCAAAGCCAGGTCTTCCACGGTTTTGGCCTGCTCTTTAAAATAGGCTTCGATACGGCTGTACAGGCCGGTTTGGAACAAAACCTGCATAATGGCCTGACGTTCTTTAGAATCAGCCATCAAGAGGCGGCGAAACTGTCCCTGGGGCAGCATCACCACCTGACGAAACTGGTCGCTCCTGAAGCCCAGCAATTTCTGAATCATTTCATTTACCCGGTTCCAGCCGCTGGCCAGGGCAACTTCCTGCGGTTTCTGATTTTCGTCGGGGCTGATATCATAAAAGACCGCATGTTGAGGCTCCTCGGCGGTGCCTGTGCCTCGTCTGCTTGGACGCAGCTGGCGCGGTCTTCTCTGTACCCGGTAAGTTTTATCGGCCAGGGAGAAATCGAATTCCACTTCAGTTAGGCTGTCCTGAGCAGCGAAGTCGCTGCGCATATCAGCGCCGGAACGTTCCGCCCCGCTGCTTTCCCCGTAGAGGGCAAAGCAGATAGCGTCCAGGATAGTGGTCTTACCTGAACCGGTAGGGCCATGGATCAGGAAAAAGGAGCGCCCTTGCAAGAGGCCAAAATCCACCTCATGAGTACCCACAAAGGGTCCAAAAGAGGTTATTTTCAACAATAGCGGCCGCATCTTCAGTCCCCCCTTTCCTTTTCGTAAAATTTGTCGACGAGGCGGGCCACCACTCCTTGCTCCGGCTCGGAGAGGCAATTTCCCGTAACCTGCTGGTAAAAAGATCTAAACAAATCGACCTCGGTAAGGTTTCGAAAATCCCTTTCACCACCCAGCCCCGCGGGTACCTGGTGCAAAACCGGGCGCTGCAATTCCACGATGTGAGGAAAAACTTGGCGCAGTTTGCCCATAGGGTCTAATAAGGCACCCTCATCGAGGAGCACCACCTTGATATAATCATCGCTTCTATCGCTGGTGAGGATTTCCTCAAGGTTCCCTTCTATGCAGCGCAATTCCCGGCGCGGACTCAAAGCAATGTTTTCACCCTTCATTAATTCCCCGTTCTGGTCGATCTCCAGCAAGGTTACACCTTTGCGATGCTCAGCCTCGGCAAAGGAATATTTAAGCAGCGACCCGGCATAACAAACCTTTTCATTGCCTATGTATTGCGGGCGGTGCAGGTGGCCCAGGGCGCAGTAATTGAATAGCTCCAAAAGATTTGCCGAAACGCATCCAGCCCCGCCCACCGCACTTAGGGGCCGCTCTGATTCGCTTTCCACTCCCCCGCTGATGAAAGCGTGGGCAACCGCGATCTTTCGGGCTGAAGCCGGCAGGGTGGAAGTTATGTAATCTATCATGGCTGCCATTGCGCTGTGGTGGTCATGGATAGACTGGTCTCCTGTAAAATTACGGACAAAGGCCGGTTCGCTATAAGGAAGCGGGCAAAAGTATACCGGACCGTACTCGTCATATAATGGAATCGGTTGCCACAGGCCGTTTAAGGGGCCGACCATATAAAGCTGCTGCTGGGTAAGCATGTGCTGCGCAAAGCCTATCCGCTCCGGGTTGTCGTGATTGCCTGCAATCACGATAACGGGTATGCACAGGTCCTGACAAATCCTGGTCAACACCGTGTTGAGCAGACTGACAGCTTCGGCGGAAGGCTGGGAACGGTCAAATACGTCTCCGGCTATAATAACTGCATCGACTCCGCTCTCCCCCGCAAGGTTGACCAACTGTTCCAAAACATGGGCCTGTTCTTCGATAAGATTGTATCCATGAAAAGAACGGCCCAGATGCCAATCGGCACTGTGCAATATGCGCAACTTCTCCACCTCCTATTGGTAGGTTAAACATAGCTGGCAATTTAGTCCAGTCTAACTCCATTCGATGACACTATTTTGTCACCACAAAGCCAATAATTAAGCAGTCTAAATGTCTTGCGGAGATTATCGGTGCAGTTTCAGCAGGCATTTTATTGCTGCAGTTTCGTAGCGTGGCATTATGGGCGCACAATGATAAAAGCCCTCACCATGTGAAGGCTTTTAGCTGACTTTTTTAACGCTATGGCGGAGAAGTTTTCGAAACACTGGGTCCAAGATCTTAAATAACCTAGTCTATCCGAAACCAAAAAACCTGAAAAAGGAATTAAGGAAGTTCTCTCCAAACCTAAGCAAGTTTTAAACCTAACCGAAACTGATGGGAACCAAAAACTAAGGGCTACAACCAATGACTTTAAGACAGTATACCTTTACTCCTCCGCCATTGCACTTTTATTATAACCTGTGCCGGCAACTAAAACAATACCCGGAATAGTCTTAATTATTTTCCAGCGCAGTCAGAAGTTGACTGGCGTTCAGTCCTCCGCTAGATATTAACACGACTGTTGCGGATAACGGCTGGAAAGATTTTGTTGTTGGGCGACAACGTGGATTGGAACCGGCCCCTCATCCTGATGCGGGGCTATTTCCAACCTGGCCCTTAATCCGTATCTTCCTTTGGTTGATCATTTCATCTGGATCTCATTTTGTCCCGACTCCGCCCCCCTGGCAACCACATCACATGCTGCTGAACGATGATAGCTTTTCCCCGTTAAATTTGGTTTATCTTAAAAAAGACTTGCCTCCGATTCCCTGTATTTTATGAGTTCCAAAGGCATCCTATGGTCCGGACAAGGATACCATAAACCGGGTAAATTCACCTGGTTTACTCTCTGCACTGATTTGCCCTCCATGAGCCTCGACAATCGCTTTGGCAATGGCCAGGCCGATACCAGAACCTCCGGTTTCCCGGGTGCGTGACCGATCTGCCCGGTAGAAGCGCTCGAAAATATGGGGAAGATCCTCAGGGGCAATCCCTGCCCCGGTATCTTTGACTGTCAGAACCCCCCGGTTTTCTTCCCGGGTTACCATTACCTCCACTCGATCACCGGCGGCGGTATATTTAAGGGCATTCGAAATGAGGTTTACTGCTACCTGCTTAAGCTTATCCCGGTCAGCCAGCACCATGACGGTCTCCCCGTGGAAGTCGAGGTGAACCCCGTTGTTTGTGAAGTCGGCCTCGAATAGTCTTATAACCTCTTGCGTCAGATGACTGAAATCAATAGACTCTTCATGCAGCACCAGATTTTCACTATCATACCTGGCCAGGGTTTCCAAATCCCCCACCATGCGGTTGATTCTCAAGATTTCTTCATGACAGCTCTTTAAGCGGTCCGAATCGGCTGCCCAAATACCGTCGATCATGGCCTCTATATGGCTCTGCAGGGTGGCCAGGGGGGTTCTCAGCTCATGGGCTACATCCGCGGTGAGGCGTTTCCTCAGCAGTTCTTGTTTCCCCAAACCGGCGGCCAGATCATTTACGGTATCGGTAAGGTGGTCTATTTCGATAATATTGGACGGTTTAACAGGCCGGGTTTTATATGCGCCTCGTCTCATGTCTTGAGCGGTTTTTACAGCTTGAGTTATAGGCAGGCTCAAACGCTTGGCAGTGAGGATGCCTGCAATTAAGGCCATAACCAGGGCTAATACGCCTGCTATGAGCAGAACCTGGTTCAAAGTACTGATAAATGCCAGATCATTATCGCTGAAATAGTATGGTCCATAATAGCCGATCGCTACCCCGCCGACAACCTCGGACTCCTGCTGCAGCGGATATTCATTAACAACATAACTGCCCTGGAAATCTGGATAACGGCTGAGCATATTCTGCGACATATGGTTGATCATTTGAATGCAGAGTCCGTTGTTGTGCAGAGTGGCATCCCATACGGTATTACCCTGGTTGTCCGTAACTCTGACAATCATACCCTGCTCCAGGGCCTCTATTCCGATCTGTTCTATAGTGGCCTGGTTCCACAAGTTTTCTTTACGGTGATACTGCTGGCTGATCAGACCCACAATTCTGCTGTTTTCTTTTTCCTGTTGCTTGACAATATAATGACTGAACTGTTTTTCTATAAGCAAATTGGTCAGTATGCTGATAAAAGCCACCAGAAACAGGGAAATGCAAATATGAGATATGGTCAAGCGGGTTCTCAGTCTTAACTTCAAATCATTCACCACCGAATCTGTAGCCGACTCCATGGACGGTCAAAATATAACCGGGGTTCTTGGAATCCTCCTCAATCTTCTGCCTGAGATTTTTTATGTGAGTATCGATAATGCGGTCATAGCCTTCGAAATCCTCGCCAATGACCAATCGGATCAGTTCTTCCCGGGTGAATACCTTTTTGGGGTATTTCAGCAATGTGGCGAGCAATTTAAATTCGTTCGGAGTCAGGTTGACCGCTATCCCTCCCTTTTTCACTTCATGCCGCGTAAAATCTACGACCAGGTCTCCTTTACTAAATGACATTATATTAGCCAGAGGGACGGTATCCGGGCCGCTTCTGCGCAGCAGTGCTCTTACCCGGGCGGTAAGCTGCCTGGGGCTGAAGGGTTTGGTAAGATAATCATCAGCGCCGATATCCAGGCCATGAATGATATCAGGTTCTTCAATTTTTGCCGTAAGCATGATGATAGGGACTCGCGATTGCTTGCGCAGCCGGCGGCAAATCTCCTCTCCGCTCATATCCGGCAGCATCAAATCCAATATAACCAGAGCGGGTTGAACCTTCTCAAACGCTTCTAACGATTGTTCTCCGTTGAAAGCGGTATAAACCTCGTAACCGCTTCGCTCCAGGTATGATTTGATCACTTCAGTGATCTTGACTTCATCGTCAATAATCAAAATCTTGTTGGGATGATTCAATATAAGCCCCCCATATCAGTGAAAGGCGAGCTGTATTAAAAACTCGCCTTTCCTCACCAGCTGCTCGTGCCGCTTCTCTTCTCCTCATTATCCCTTTTCCTTTGGCGTTTTATCAGCTTCTAAATCCGGTTTTTTGACCGCAGCTACCGCATGTTCTTTAGCCTTGCCAACCGGGGGATCGGTAATATGCGACTGCTCCGGATTTAGGTTTGCATCATTGTTGTCATGATCTTTCCGGTTGGGATCATAGCGCTTCAAACTGAGGGAATTGGTTACAACCGAAACTGAACTAAAAGCCATGGCGCCGCCAGCGATTATGGGATTCAACATTCCCAGGGCAGCAAAAGGAATACCGATGATGTTGTAAATAAAAGCCCAGAACAGGTTCTGCTTGATTTTGCGCATGGTCTGCCGGGAAAGCCTGATAGAAGCCGGAATGGTTCTGAGATCTCCTCTCATCAATGTTATGTCGGCAGCCTCCATGGCTACATCAGTGCCGGTCCCCATAGCCATGCCTATATGAGCTGTAGCCAGAGCCGGAGCATCGTTGATGCCGTCTCCCACCATTGCCACCGTTTTTCCAGCGGCTTTGAGCCTTTCCACCTCTTCGGCTTTATTTTCGGGGAGAACCTCGGCCAGGACATGATCAATGCCGACCTGCCGGGCGATGGCCGCAGCGGTGCGCAGGTTGTCTCCGGTAATCATATAAACCTCGATGCCCATGTTCTGCAGGTCACTTATCGCCTCCCGCGAGTTTTCCTTGACGGTATCGGCTACCGCGATGATAGCCTCCAGTCTGCCGTCAACAGCCATCAGCATAGCGGTCTTGCCCTGATCCTCCAGGCCGCTTATCGATGTTTCTACGGGTTCAACCGCAATGCCGTTTTCAGTCAGAAGCTTTCGGGTCCCCAGATAGATCTCGCGCCCGTCCATAACGGCTTTTACTCCCTTGCCGGGAATAGCCTCAAAACTGTCCGGGTCTTGCACTTGCTGATATGCCTCTTTGCCTTTTTCATAGATGGTCGCCCCCAGGGGATGTTCTGAGGCTTTTTCCGCCCGGGCGGCCAAACGCAGCAAGTCATCCTGATCCAATTCTCCCCGGGCTATGATATCGGTTACTTCCGGTTTGCCTTTAGTTATGGTGCCGGTTTTGTCCAAGACCACAACATTGAGCTTGTAAGCCATTTCCAGATGCTCCCCGCCCTTTATGAGAATACCCTTTTCCGCCCCTTTTCCGGTGCCGACCATAATCGCGGTGGGCGTGGCCAATCCCAGGGCGCAGGGGCAGGCGATAACCAGGACCGCAACCGCGCTGATCAACGATTTATTAATTCCCGCACCGGATAAGTACCAGGCTAAAAAGGTTATGACCGCGATAGCCAGGACAACCGGAACAAATACTCCGGCCACCCGATCGGCGATCTGCTGAATGGGTGCTTTAGAGCCTTGAGCATCTTCAACCATCTTGATTATCTGTGCCAGGGCGGTATCCCTGCCCACCCTGGTGGCTTCGAATTTAAAGGCGCCGAATTTGTTGATGGTGGCGCCGTAAACCAGGTCACCGGCCTTTTTATCAACCGGCAGGCTTTCTCCGGTAAGCATGGACTCGTCCAGAGCCGAATTTCCTTCAGTGATTTTTCCATCAACAGGTACTTTTTCCCCTGGTCTGACAATGATTATTTCGCCCAGTTCAACCTCTTCAACAGGAATATCAAGTTCTTCGCCCTCCCTAATAACCCGGGCGGTTTTAGCCTGCAACCGGGCCAGTTTTTTGATGGCTTCAGAGGTTCTTCCTTTAGCCACTGCCTCCAAATACTTGCCCAGCAGGATCAGCGTTATTATTATGGCAGAGGCCTCGAAATACAGGTTCTTCATCATCCCTTGAGGCACCACTTCGAAGAACACATTGTACAGGCTGAAAAAATAGGCCGCCGATGTCCCCATGGCAATCAATACGTCCATATTGGCACTTCCCGACCTCAAGGCGAAATATGATTGTTTATAGAATCGGGCCCCAATCACGAATTGCACCGGTGTGGCAATTACCCATTGAAAATAGGGGTTATGCAAAAACGTTACGATGGGGTTGTGGATTCTAAATAAGCTCAAAACCATGGCTACAACCAGGGGCAGGCTAAGAACTGCGGAGGTTGTCAGCAGCCAGCGCAATGACCTGATTTCTTTATCCTTCTCTTCCTGGGCCCGGTCTGCACTGATATCCTCAACCCGTTCAGCGTTATAGCCCAGGTTCTGAATACTCCGTATCATCTCGCTTACCCTGACCTGTCCGGGCCGGTATGATACCATGGCCTTTTCGGTGCTCAGGTTTACACTGGCCCGGGTCACCCCCTCCAGGCTGTTCAGTTTTTTCTCTATACGGGCGGCACAGGCTGCACAGGTCATACCGGATATTTGCAAAGTGGCCTGTTCATCCAAATTTTCGGGGATCACATCATATCCCAGCTTCTGCACCACCTGGTCAATTTGCTCTCTCTTCAGCTTATTTTCGTCATAGTTAACCGTCGCTCTTTCCAAAGCCAGGTTGACATTTACCGATTCTACGCCTTCAATCTTCTTCAAACCTTTTTCTATCCTGGCAGCACAGGCGGCACAACTCATGCCTGATATCTTTAGGGATTCTTGGTGCATTCTGGTGCCCCTCCTTTATTTAAACTGAATAGCACGTAACTAAACAAGTGCTTATATTGCTGAGTTTCCATTCTTTCCGAATCCGCCATTACTTGTAGACTTATAACCGCAGCATCCGCTTAGGGATGAATCGGAGGCCGTGCCAGCCGTACCTTTTGCACAGCAGCCACCGCTGGAGAATGATGCGCCAGGCGGTGGGGCCAAATCCTTCTCGGTTACATTTGAAATATCATCGACAACGGTTATGGTACTGGTGATCATGCCCATCCAGCAAGTGTAAGTGATCTTTCCAGACTCCTGGGGGGTAAACTCTATTACATTATCCCCCGGGACCAATTCTTTCTGCCGGTTATATTTCGGTATTGTAACCGGATTGTTGCATCCGTTTAGATCGCGTGCGTCAGCTTTAATAGTCCACCTTACCGGTATGCCTTTTTGAACCACGATAGGTTGATAACGCCCCACCTGCAGTGTGGTCTCCACGACCTGCGACTCTCCCTCCTCAATGACGGCGATGTTTCCGGTTCGGGAAACTTCCGGTGAGGCGTAAGCCAGATTGATTCCGGACAGGTTTAACCCCCGGCTTAATATTAATATACCAAGAAGCATGACCAGTACGCCACTTACCTGTAGCATACGCTGCTTAAATATACTGCCCAAAAAGGAAGTGACCGCACCCAGTCCAAACATTAAAGGGACTGTCCCCAGGCTGAAAAACAGCATGGATAATGCCCCAACCCAGGCGCTTCCGGTTCCCAGGGCATACAACTGCATGGCCTGCAGCGGCCCGCATGGCATGAGCCCGTTCAGCAAGCCGATATAAAATGGCCCACGCCGCTTATTCTTATTATTCCGGTTCAGTAATTCGCTTAACCTTTTGGGCATGCGGGGATTCAACCTGCGCAGCCCGGGGAATATGTTCAGCATATTGAGACCCATGATAGCCATCAATATGCCGACAATGACAGCTACCAATCCCTTGGCTGAACCCGGCAAGGCAATAATTGAGCCCAGCCCTCCTGCCAGGCCGCCTATAATGGTGTACGATGTCACCCGGCCCAGATTATACATCAGGCTGGGGCTGATCGGTTTGGTTTTGCCGGCTTCAGTTTCGGGCAGGCTGCAGCCCGCCGTACATTGGGAAATATTGATGCCGCCGCACATGGCCAGGCAATGCACCGAAGTTATCAAACCCACCACAAACAACAGGCCATATCCCATGTTCTGTTTAATTTGAGGCAGGAATGCAAAGCCAAACGTATTGTTTACTACCAGGTATGCTGCCAGGAATATAACAGCGATCCCCAGCAATTGGGCGGACGACAGCTTCCCGTTGTTGTTCTGCGCGAGCTTGGTATGGCCTGGACTCTGCGCTTCCTTTTCGACCGCATAATCGAGCTTTTCCAGGCACTGAATAATCTGCTGGAGTTCAACCAGCTCAGGGTCATATTTGATCAAGAGCCGCGCAGTATTATAATTGGCCCGGGCTTTAATTACACCCGGTAAAGCCCGCAACGCGCTCTCTATCCGCATCTCACAGTTATTGCAGTGCATGCCTGCTATGGTCAGTGTTTTATCGATCAATTCCGGTTTCATATAATTAACCGCTCCCTGATACTATTTGCCGGTGAAATTAAACCTCCGGATTGTTGCAGGGTTTTTATCCTTCCGTCAATTTCATGCCTAATTGTAGGGCAAAAATGTGAAGATTATATGAAGGCCGCCACCTCCGGTACAGTTCTGCCGGGGCCTCACCTGTATAAAGAATAGGGGCTTGTTAGCCCCTATTCCATAAACCATTTGACGCTGATGAGTGATTCGTTATTTTTCAGACGCAAGTTCAATCATCTTTTCCAGAGCAACTGCAGCCTGCCGTGCAATGTTGCCTGGCACGGTTATCGGGGTCTCCAGGTCGTCGATTGAATACTTGATCTTGCTCAAGGTAATGCTCTTCATATTGGGACAAATTAATTCTTTAGAGGCCAGAATCAACTGCTTTTCCGGGCACTGCTTCTGAATGGCATGAAAGATGCCCGACTCTGTGCCGATGATAAATATCTTTTCATCAGACTTAACCACTTTGTTCAGTATGCCGGCGGTGCTGCCCGCATAATCGGCCAACTGAACCACTTCCGGGTCGCACTCCGGGTGCACCAGTACCAGGGCTTCGGGGTGTTCAGCTTTGAGCTTTATAATCTCATCTTTGGTAACCACCGCGTGGATCGGGCAAGCAGAATCATAAGCCGTTATTTCGCGGTCCAGTCCCCGGGCAATGTTCCTGGCCAGGTTCTGGTCGGGCACGAAGTAGATTTTTTTATCTTCCGGCAGGCGGCTGATAATCTTTTCGGCATTGGAAGAGGTCACACAAACATCGCTGACCGCTTTTACCTCTGCCGGGGTATTGACATAAGTTACCACCAGGGTGTCCGGATGCAGTTCCCGGTAGGTTCGAATGTGCTCAGCCGATATACTGTTGGCCATCGGACAGGTGGCCGCGGGTTCAGGCGACAAAATAATCTTATCCGGGCAAAGGATGGCTGCGGTTTCGGCCATAAAGTCCACTCCTGCCACCAGTATGATTTCGCTTTCAGAATCGCGGGCAGCCAGGGCCATAGCATATGAATCACCTACAAAATCCGCGATTTCCTGTACCTCCGAGCGCTGATAGTAATGCGCGATTATATATATGGACTTTTCCTGTTTTTTTCTAAGAATCTCTTCTTTTAATTGCTGTTTTTCTGTCTTATTCATTTATGTCCCGCCCTTCTAAAAGACTCTTTCCGGATGTATGCAGACATTTAAATATTCCATCCGGGCAAAATCGATAAACCCCTATATATTTTGTCCTATAGACAATATCTTCTGACGATCACACAACGCCGCATCCGGCCGCAGGCAGCCAAATTGAATGTATCTGCTTATAACCTGCGCGGCCAAAGGCAGCCCTTGAGCATTAAATATAATCAAGTTTACACTATAATTCCTATAAAGATGATAGTATATAGATTAGCAGGAATCAAGCCGTTAATGAGGATGTTTGCCGTCAACCATAACAGATAATAATAGTGACAGGAAACATCACAGGCTTAAAACATAGTACTATCCGTGTTGTCAAGCTGTCAAGCTATCAAAGAAAGGAATGAGTCTTTGTCAACAAAGGTTTTTGTGGCCATGAGCGGTGGAGTGGACAGTTCAGTCGCGGCCCTTTTGCTCAAAAAGCAGGGATTCGAGGTGACCGGCATCACCATGCAGATCTGGCCGGCGGAAAAAGACCGGCATAAAACCTGCTGCGGCCTCGATGCGATCAGTGACGCCCGCAAGGTAGCATGGAAACTGGATATACCTCATTATGTGATGAATTTCCGCGCCGAGTTTACATCCCGGGTGGTGGACACTTTCTGCCGGGAATACCTGGCGGGCAGAACCCCCAACCCCTGCATCGACTGCAACCGCTATATAAAATTTGATACTTTCCGCAGGAAAGCCTTGGGTGTGGGGGCTGATTTCATCGCAACCGGTCATTATGCGCAGAATATATATGATGCAGAGAGTCAAAAACACCGCCTGTTTACGGCCGGGGATAAAAAGAAAGACCAGAGCTACGCACTTTACAGCCTTACTCAGGAACAATTGAAAACTACGCTTTTTCCCCTGGGTCATTTAAATAAAGACGAGGTTAGGACTTTAGCACGGGAGGCTGGTCTTATAGTGGCTGATAAAGCAGACAGCCAGGAGATATGTTTTGTAGAAAAGGGTTCATATGCTGATTTTGTTGAACAGTATTTGAATCACAAGCCCGGCTGCGGCCCTATCGTCGATAATAGCGGCGCCAGGCTGGGCACGCACTCCGGTATATACCGTTATACCATCGGTCAGCGCAAGGGGCTGGGCTTAGCCCTGAGCTATCCGGCCTTTGTGACAGGCCTCCAACCCGAGAGCAATACGGTCACTGTAGGCAAGAATCAGGAATTGTTCAAAAGCGGCTTGCGGGCTGATCAGGTCACCTATATTTCTGGGGAAGCACCCCGAGATGCCCTGGCGGTAGATGTCAAGATCAGGTATTCCGCTCCGGCCGTCCCCGCACTGCTTAACCCATTGAGACCAGACCAGGTGGAGATCAAATTCGAACAGCCTCAGCGGGCCATAACCCCGGGTCAGGCAGCGGTGTTTTACCAGAAAAATGAAGTCATTGGCGGGGGTATTATCGTAGCTCCCCTATAGTTGAATAGAGCTGCCGATAGGGTCCTTTAATAAGTGACTCGAAGTGAATATTTTTCTTTGCAATCGATGGGGTTAGGATTATAATTATACATATGAACAGTTGTTCATATGTATAATTATTGGGAGGGATAAAGATGGCAGATTTTGATCGTTTTGATCGCTGCGAAGTCACGTGTATACATGAAGAAGCCGTTTCCGCTGTAAGGCAGGTCATGATAAGCGATGATGTGGCCCAGTCCCTGGCTGACATATTTAAGACCCTGGCTGACAGCACCCGGGTAAAGATGTTGTTTGCCTTAATGCACCGGGAACTGTGCGTTTGCGACCTGGCCGCGGTAATCAGGGCATCCGAATCTTCTGTCTCCCATCAGTTGAGAATACTGCGCACCAACAAACTGGTGAAGTTTCGCCGTGACGGCAAAATACTTTATTACTCCCTAGCTGATGATCATGTTAAGACCCTTTTCAAACAGGGCCTGGAACACGCCAGTCATGATGAAGCCTGGGCGGCCCAATTTCTTGATTTCATAAAGTAATTGCAATACTTATACCTTAACTTTTCATAATAAAGGAAGTGTTATTTATGGGTGAAGCCATTGAGATAAAAGATCTGGATATCGCTTGCAGCTTGTATATAAAAGGCCTGGATTGCCCTGATTGTGCGGCTAAGGTCGAAAAGGCCGTCAAAATGATACCGGGTGTATCACGAGCTACACTGGCCTTCCCCTTGGGAAAACTGAATGTTGCTTTTGACGCTGCACAAACCGGGATTGAAGAGATATTAGAAAAGGTTCAGACCCTGGGTTATGATGCACAATGGGAAGCCGGGGATGGTGGGGACAACCGTTCTACCACACTGTGCATTGCCGGTATGGATTGTGCCGACTGTGCAGCTAAATTGGAAAGGCATATCAGTTCACTCCCGGGAGTTCAAAAGGTAAATGTTAATTTTGGTGCCTCCAAACTTACCGTCACCCATCAGAGTCCAGTCCAAGAAATAATAGACACAATCAGGAATATGGGATATGAGGGAGAGATTGATCAGCCTTTGCAACCCAGGAAAGAGCATCCTTATTGGAAGCGTAATCAGTATGTTGTACCCACAGGCATTTCTATGTTCATGCTGGCAATGGGGATTATTGCTGAAAAAATGGGGATGCCTGGACTGATACCTACCGGCCTGTTCATAGCCGGAATCGTGCTGGGCGGATTTCTCCCAGCAAAAAATGGCATAGCGGTCTTAATTAATGCCCGGGAACTGGATATGAATATTCTTATGTCAATAGCTGTCATTGGAGCTGCGGCCATTGGAGAATTCGAGGAGGCCGTAGCAGTGGTCTTCCTTTTCTCCCTGGGAAATGCCCTGCAGGGCTACACCCTTGACAGGACCCGCAATTCAATCCGCACTTTAATGGATCTCACCCCCAACCAGGCTCTGGTTGCCCGCAATGGTGAGGAGATGACTTTACCGGTTGACGATATTGTCATCGGCGATATCATCATTGTCAGACCGGGAGAAAGGATTGCTATGGACGGAAAGGTTGTAGATGGCTTTTCCTCGGTAAACCAGGCTTCTATAACCGGCGAGTCGGTGCCGGTCGAAAAAACCGTGGGCAGTGAGGTCTATGCCGGCACCATTAATGAGCGTGGTTCTCTGCAGATCGAGGTTACTCGCCTGGCTAAAGACAACACCATAGCCAGGATAATTACCATGGTGGAAGATGCTCAGGGACAACGAGCCCCTTCTCAGCAGTTCGTAGAGAGATTTGCCAAGTATTATACCCCTCTGGTTATCATCGGGGCAGCTCTGGTGGTAGCTGTCCCTACTCTCTTTATGGGCCAGCCTTTTCAGAAATGGTTTTATGAGGCTATGGCCATGCTCTTGGTAGCCTGCCCCTGTGCACTGGTCATATCCACCCCGGTATCCATTGTGGCAGCAATAGGCAGTGCGGCTCGGAATGGGGTTCTGGTCAAGGGTGGTCTCTATCTGGAAGAGGCCGGCGCGCTCTCAGTAATCGCCTTCGACAAGACCGGCACCCTGACCCGGGGGAAACCTCAGGTGACCGATGTGATAACCATCAATGGCATTACGGAGGATGAAGTGCTGTCAATATCGGCAGCCATTGAATCCAGATCAGAGCACCCTTTGGGGGAGGCCATACTTAAATATGCCCGCCAAAAAGAGCTGGACATTCCTGTGGTAAGCAGCTTCGAAGCGGTTTGGGGAATGGGGGCTACAGGCCAGGTTGATGGCGTACCGTATCAGATAGGTAATGTGAAATTCTTCAGAGATAATTATGCCGAAATCCATCAGGTGGAAGAAAAGATCGCAGCTTTGCAGAATCAGGGCAAAACCGTCATGGTACTGGGGCAAGGCGGCAAGATCCTGGGGCTTATCGCCGTGGCTGATATTCTCAGGGACAACAGCCGTCAAGCTATTCAGCAGCTGAAAAAACTGGGCATTAAGAAAACCGTGATGCTTACCGGAGACAATGAGATAACCGCCGGGGCCATAGCATCTCAGGCCGGAGTAAATGAATACCGGGCCGACCTGCTTCCGGGGGACAAAGTGGATGCCATGAAGGAACTTTTGTCCAAATGCGGCAAGGTTGCCATGGTGGGAGACGGGGTGAATGACGCCCCGGCCATGGCCATTTCAACCGTTGGCATAGCCATGGGGGTAGCAGGAACCGACACCGCTCTGGAGACGGCGGACATCGCCTTGATGGCGGATGATTTGACCAAATTATCCTATGCCATAAAACTGAGCCGCCAGACCTTGAACATCATTAAGCAAAACATCGCTTTCGCCCTTTTGATCAAGGGGTTGATTCTTTTGCTGGTTATTCCCGGATGGCTGACCCTCTGGCTGGCGGTAGTTGGTGATATGGGCAGTTCTCTCTTGGTCACCCTTAACGGGATGAGGCTTTTGGGAGTGAAACAGGCCAAATAAAATGACGCTTTGGCATTGCAGGTTAATAAGGCCCGCTCCGTTCCGTTTGAAATAGGTTGGAGCGGGCCTTTGCTGCGGGCTGATTCAATGGCCGGATATTTTAATGACGGGGTTTGCCGCTCTGCCCGCCCAAAAGCCACAGCAAGGGGGCATTTCGCACACAGTAAACGGCGGCCGCCGTTATAGCTACAGTCAGCAAATATAGCGTGATCATACCCCCCGCTCCTTCCCAGGCGCCAGGGATGCCCAATTTATGGACTATACGCTGTAAGAAAAGCAAGACTACGGGGTGGGAGAGATAGATCAGGAAGCTCTGCCGGGAAAACCAGTCAGTGAATGGCAGTCCCTCAAGGCCGTATTTCAAGGTCAGGCTATAAAAGAACAGGAAGGACATGATGGCATAGATCATGATGGTGGGCTTTCCAGAGGAGGCATAACTTTCGGTGACATGGCTGTCCCACAATAATACGGCCAGGCTGGCTGTCCATAGCATTGCCCAGCTGAGCCAACCTGAAGCCAGGGTGGGTTCTATCCGGGCTTTGAATCGAGCCATGTACATTCCCAGGCCAAAATAGCCGATCCATATGGGGAAGGCCACCAGATATATCTGGGGATAGGCGACACTGGGCAGAGCATGCCTGCCTATGGTGTTCATATATAAGATCATCTGACAGAACAGACACAGTGCCAGAAGTGAAATCAAAAAGCTTGAAGGGTGTTTTTGCATCCAGGCCTTGAGCAGAGGGTATAACAGGTAGCACTGTATGATGATGACCATGAAATAAAGGTGGTATGCACCGGTGCCCCACAGGAGATGCTTTCCCACTGCCGTTAAAAGGAGCAGCCCATCGGGCCAGGTATGAAGCATATATTGAGTCACCAGGGAGTAAAACAAGGTCCATAACACATAAGGCCACAGGATTTTGCCGAAGCGCTTGCGGTAGAAAAGGACCACCGGCTCCCTGCGAGCCGAGATCATATCCTGAAAATACAGCAGATAGCCTGATATAATAATGAACATGGGCACCGCAAAGCGCACCACCTGATTAGAAAACAAACCCCACCGGGATGCTCCGGCATAATCAGCTGTTACATGTATGCCGATGACCGCCAGTGTGGCCAGGACCCTTAAGATATCGAATACATACAACCGTCCCTGCATATTGCCCCGCCTTATCAAACACTGCCTCTATTGTAGCACTGCCGCCAGGGGTTTTCATCCTCCAGACGGCAGGGTAAAGCATTATTAATCAATCGCGTGGGAATTCCGGCAAGACTGCAGGCGATTCTCTTAACATATACGGGGCACATGCTCCCCTTCCAGCGCACTTAGAATGCGTTTGGCCCCCAGTTCTGTCTCCAACAACACCATACCGGGATGATTGCCTTTCACCTCTCCAATGATCTCAGCTCCACTGGTCTCAGGGATCTGCCGGAGTTCCCTCACCATATCCTGTATTTGTTCCGGTCCGGCAAAAATGACCATTTTCCCTTCATTAGCCATATACAGGGGATCCATCCCCAGCATATCACATGCCCCCCGCACCACCGGCGAAACCGGAATACGTCTTTCTTCAACTACGATTCCCATCTGGGCTTGATCCGCGATCTCGTTAAGTACAGTGGCCAACCCTCCGCGGGTAGGATCGCGCATACAGCGGATCTGCCCGGGGAACATGGAAGTCAGGCTGTTGATGCGGTAAAGAGCGGCACAGTCACTTACCGCTGGAGTGGAAAAGGCCAGCCCTTCACGCTGGGCCAATATAGCCAGTCCGTGATCCCCCACCTGTCCGGTTACGATGATCTGGTCTCCGGACTGTATACGACGGGGATGAAGCGGTGTTTCCGATTCCAGTACGCCAATACCGGTAGTATTGATGAAAACCTGGTCAGCGCTGCCCTTTTCCACCACTTTGGTATCGCCGCTCACCAGCTGCACCCCGGCCAGGCGGGCAGTTTCCGCCATTGAAGCGGCTATCTGTTTCAGCTGCCGGATGGAAAAACCTTCTTCGATGATAAAGGCCGCGGTCAGGTACAGGGGGCGGGCTCCGCAGGCCACCAGATCATTTACGGTTCCGCACACCGCTAACTTGCCAATATCTCCTCCCGGGAAAAATACCGGGGTGATGACGAAAGAATCTGTCGAGACCGCAATCCTGCTCAATGGCAGTTGTATTGTGGCGCCGTCTAACATGTCATCCAGATATGGATTGCTCCAGTTTTGTTTGAAAATCTCCTCTACCAGGCGGTGACTCAACAAACCTCCGCTGCCGTGGGCCAGCAGGACACGTTCATCTTTCAATTTATTCTCTTCCTTTCATAGGAGCGTAACGATAATGCGCCGCACAAGCCCCTTCCTGCGACACCATACACGGGCCCACCGGATTCAGCGGGGTACAGGTTTTGCCAAACAGGGCGCATTGCGCTGGGGAGATTTTGCCGGTCAAGATGCCGCCGCAGGCACATCCTTTGATGGTTTTTTCTTCTATTTCCGGGATGCTGAAGCGGCGGCAGGCATCGAAATGCGCATAGCTGTCGCGTATGGTCAGACCGCTGCCGGGAATGGCCCCCAAGCCCCTCCAACGCGCAGTTACCGGCTGAAATACCCTGGACAGTAGTTTTTGGGCAATGGGATTGCCATTGGGTTTTACCACTCGTCTATATTGAATTTCCGCTCTGGCCTGACCGCTTATAATCTGCCGCATCAACATGTAGATGCCTTCCAGGATGTCTTCATCCCCGAAGCCGGTGATCACACAGGGCTTGTGGTATTTACTCACCAGTTCATCATAAGGACCAAGGCCGATAACCAGCGACACATGGCCCGGGCATATCAGTCCGTCCAATTGCATCTGGGCATCGGAGAATATTACTTCTAAAGCCGGAGGTACGATTTTATGCAGCGACAATACAGAAAAATTGTTTACCTTGAGCCTCTGGGCCTCAACAATGGTATGTGCCACCGTCGGTGCGGTGGTCTCGAAACCGATACCCAGAAAAACCATCTCTCGTTGAGGATTCTCCCTGGCCAGTTGCAGGGCGTCCAGGGGGGAATACACCACCCGGACATCCGCGCCCCGGCTGCGGCACTCCTGCAGGGAGGTCTCGCTTCCCGGAACCCTCATCATATCCCCGAAGGTTAATAGTGTAACTTCCGGATTTCTGGCCAGTTGAATCACCCTATCGATATCGCTCTGTGAAGTCACGCAGACCGGGCATCCCGGCCCCGATAACAGTCGGATATTCTCGGGCAGCAGATCACGCATGCCGGCGCGGGCGATAGCCATGGTATGGGTTCCGCACACCTCCATGAGGGCGGCCGGTTTAGCGAAGCTGCGTATTTCCTGCAACAGGCGGTTATTATAGGCGTTATCAGTTTTCATAAGCTTCTCCCAGTTTCCGCAATTCCAAGAGCCATCCCATAGTCTCCTCGGCTTCATTCTCATCTATGATTTGCATGGCAAAGCCGGCATGGATCAATACATACTGACCCGGAACAACATCAGGGGTCATGGCGATGCTCACTACCACCTGATTGCCATTAATATCAGCGGTGGCCGTGTAGTTGTCCTTGGATACAATCTTTCCAGGTACTCCCAGGCACATCAGTCTGTCACCTCGCTTGCTATTACCGCCTGTCCCAGAGCAATGCCTCCGTCTCCGGCCGGGACTTGACGATGTACATAAACTTTCATATTCATTCTATTTAAAGATTCCATCATGAGTTCAGAAAGTATTTGGTTATAAAAAACCCCCCCGCTCATAACCACTTGATCGATACCGCTCCGTTCTCGTACCAGCCGGATAGTCTCGGTGAATAAAGCGGCCAGGCCGCGATGAAAGCGAGCCGCAATAATCTCCGGCGTAATACCCTTTTCCAGCTCATGAATTATGCTCAGCCATAGCGGATTTGCATCCATTATCAGGCCTTGAGGCCCGCTATGAACCCGAACCGGGTAACTGCCCGCAGCACCATGCCGCGCCATGGCTTCCAGTTCCATTGCGGCCTGACCTTCATAGCGGTTAATCTGACAAACCCCCAATATTGCGCTGACCGCATCGAAAAGCCTGCCGCAGGATGAGGTCAAGAGGGACTCGCCGCGATCAAGGCGGTTGATAATAATATCTGCTTCCTCCCGGCTCATATCCGGCAGCCAGCGCTGGGCGTACCGTATTGCTCTTTCTCCCAACAGTTCATATAGATAGATAAAAGCCATACGATAGGGTTTCTTGGCGGTTAAGTCGCCGCCCGGCAGCGGTAGGTAGTTGAGGTGGGCCACCCGGTCGAAACTGCGATAGTCTCCGGTCAATACCTCTCCGCCCCATATGTTTCCGTCTGTTCCCCATCCGGTACCGTCGCATATCAGCCCGATGGCTTTGCCCTGCAGGCCGTTTTCAGCCATGGCGGCGGCCATGTGGGCGTGGTGGTGTTGAACTGCAACCCGTGGTAAAAGGCCCTGCTCTTTAGCCCAACGGGTTGACTGATAATCGGGATGCATGTCATGTGCTATGATGTTGGGTTCCACCGCCAACATTTTTTGGAAACGGTCAATGCCGGCAAGAAAATTGATATAGTTGTGGTAATGATTCAAATCCCCCCAGTGCTGACTTAAAAATGCCTCATCACCGCGAGTCAGACAAAAGGTGTTCTTCATCTCCCCCCCTACGGCCAATACGGATTTATGTCCGTTCATCCGGGGAAGCTTGATGCCCTGGGGCACGAATCCCCGGGCGCGGCGGATGATGTTGGTGGTTTTTAAGGCTGTACAGCTTAGCACCGAATCATCACAGGGATTGAAGATCTGCCGGTTGTGAATAAAAAAATAGTCGGCCAGGCTGTACAGCTTTTTCAATGCCTGATAATTGTCGGTGATAATCGGCTCATCGCTGACATTGGCGCTGGTCATTACCAGCAGGTCCAATTCTTCATCAAACAGCAGATAGTGGAGGGCGGTATATGGCAGCATCACCCCCAGAGTATTGAGGCCGGGGTGCAAGAGGTCTCCTGGAATCACAGGATTGTTCAGGCTCTTCATCACTACGATGGGGGCCTGTCTTGAAGCCAGCCAAGCCTCTTCCGGTTCGGAAATAAGGCAATATTTCCTGGCCGCTGTAAGGTCTCTGGCCATCACCGCAAATGGTTTGGCATCCCGCAGTTTGCGCTGCCGCAGTTGGCGTACTGCGTTGCGGTTGCTGGCATCCACCGCCAGATGAAACGCTCCCAGGCCCTTAACCGCTACTATAGCCCCTGATTTTAATACATCGATAACACTGGCATGATTTGCCTTACCATCCTTATCCGTCAAGCATACCCCGGGGCCGCAGATCGGGCAGGCGTTGGGCTGGGCATGAAAACGCCGGTCGAGTGGATTCCTATACTCGGCCTCACACTCAGGACACATGGGAAACTCTGCCATGGTAGTCTTGGCCCGGTCATAGGGCACATCCTTAATGATGGTAAAACGCGGTCCGCAATTGGTGCAGTTTATGAAGGGATAGCGATAGCGCCGGTCACCAGGATCAAGGACTTCCCTGCGGCAGTCGCCGCATATGGCGATATCCGGGGATACCATAACCTCACGGGTTTCTTGCTTGACACTCTCCAAAATTACGAAATCCGCAAAATTCTGTATAGGAAGCTCTTCTTCCTGGCAGCTCCTGATTACCGCCAGAGGAGGAGGCTGTTCCAGCAGGGTGCGGATAAACTCATCTACTCTTGAGGTTAGCCCTTCAACTTCTATGAACACCCCGCTGGACGAATTCAAGACCCAGCCTTTAAGTCCCAATCCCACCGCCAGGCGGTATACGTGAGGCCGAAATCCCACCCCCTGGACGATTCCTTTAATAGTAAAACGTTTACTGCTTATATGTTGAGTCATATACTACCCCCACCGCGTTGGCGGATATCGGGACAATAATCGTGAGAAGCAGTGGTTTAAACAGCCTCGCAATGGCGGAAAGACCGGAATTTCTGCCCCAAAGCCGTTAGCATGCTTGAAGCAAGCGACTATCTACTTACTGTCTATAATATGATGAATCTCCGCTTCAACCAATTCCAATAACCGGGGTATTTTCTCCGCGATTACCGGGCTCAATTCCATGCCCAGTTCGACCTGGTATGGTTCAACCCCGAAGACGATTACCTGAGGGTGGTACCCCATCAGGTTAACCATCTTGATGGCTTCGGTGAAATGCAACTCGTGCAATGAGGTCACTGCAGGATTGCTTATCAGCCCCAATTCTTCCAGAGGGGCCCGGTATATGGTACCGGGCTCTCCTCCGGCAGTCATGGTATCTACTACAATGATGTGATCTGCGCTGCAGAATACATCCAAGATTTCGAAACTGGCGATGCCTGCGTCTACCAGTTCAACCTGTTCCGGCCAGGGGCGTTCAGACAACTTCTGAATCACATAAACACCCAGGCCGTCATCCTTCATCAATACATTTCCGATTCCAGCCACGATAAGCTTCAAGGCAAGCCTCCTTAGGCACCCAGACTGCGGCCATCGCTGTCTGCAGTATGGGATTCACCGGGGGCCCCATGGGCTCCTGCCGGAATCTTTCCGGTAAACATGGACATAAGCACCGGGATGCCTTCTGATACATCCAGATAAACGTGGACTACAACCGACAATACGAATAACCAGTTGACCACATAGTGAATAATGCGGACGGCTAATAGCCCTCCCATCCAACCAGCCAAAGCCGGGAAGGCATTGGGAGCGTAGAGCACAAAACCGGTTATAATCTGCACCAGTGCCATAAACAGCCAGCCGGTATACATCATCTTCTGGCCGGGATTATACTTCCCGTAATAGGGATGGCTGTCTGCCATAAATAGATAATACTTGATCATGCTGGGGAAATTGAGGGTGTCTTTAATAGGCCGGAATACGATATTATGAGCGTCTTTGGCCACGATGGCATAATACACCCGTCCGATCACCCCAAACAGCAGGACATAGGCCATGGCAAAATGGAGCATACGGGGGGTATCCATGTTTGAAAACAGCCACCTGAAGCTGTTGGGCGCATGAATATAGAACCCGGTCAGAATCAGCAGGGTAATACTGATCATATTACTCCAGTGAAACAATCGAATAGCTATGGAGTGCCGGTTTTCCATTTTTTTCATTTATCAACACCCCCTAGTTTACGATGAACTGGCTGATCTGTTTCTTGTCCGGAGTCATAACATGGATGGCGCACCCGAGACAGGGGTCCATTGATCTGATGATTCGAACCACTTCAATGGGATTGGCCGGATCTGCCAAAGGCGCCCCCATAATAGCCTGCTCCATCGGCCCGGCCACATTGTTTACATCCCTGGGACCGGCGTTCCATGTAGTAGGAACCACGGCGTTCAATACCTTGGTGCGTTCATGCTCGATTTTATGCCAGTGTCCCAGGGCTCCGCGGGAACCTTCAGTGAGGCCCATACCCAGTGCGTCTGCAGGTATCTTGTGCGGAGCAGCTACCGGTTCGCCCGGCTTCAATTGCAATGCCCATTCTTTCATGGCAGCCGCCATGGCTGAGGTCTCCACCGCCCTGGCAAAGTGACGTCCCATAACGGAAAAAGCCTTATTGGGACCCATTTCCACCAGGTCTTTTTGCTTGAGCACCCACTGGCGGGCCAGAGGCCCTACTTCCATGGGTTCTCCGTTGTAGCGCGGGGCTTTCAGCCAGGAATAAGCGTTTGTCTTATCCGCATCGGGTTCGACTACTGCCATATCCGGACTGTTGCCGCCGGTGTCATCCTTATACCAGGAGTATTTGACTTCTTCTGTTATCAACGAAGGATCGAGTTCTTTGTACTGTCCGCGTACATACACCCCGCTGGGGAAGAATTTCTGTTTTTTAATATGGTCCTCCCCTTCTTCGAGAGGGAATCCGCCGTAAGCCAGCATATTCATGCAGCCGCGCCCGATATCGAACCAATCTGAATATACTCCCGCCACCGCCTTCACGGTAGGAACATATACATTGTTTATAAAATCAGTCAGTTCTTCCAGGCGCACCAGGAATTCATAAATTTTTTGAGTGTCAGGCAGTTCGGTAACCCCGCCGGGAACGATGGCCTGAACATGCGGCATTTTGCCGCCCCAGATGGCCAGCATCTCCTGGGCTTTGCGGCGCATTTCCAGGGCTTTCAGGTAGTTATTCACCGCCTGAGCGTTGATGTCGGCAGGCAGCCTGTAATCCCCGGCGTATTGAGGATTCAACGGCATAACCCCTTCCGGGGCCTTGACATAGTCCAGAGCCGCCAGATGGAAAAAATGCAGAATGTGGGATTGTATATAATTGGCTCCGAAGATCAGATTGCGTATAATCCTTCCGTTTGGAGGCGGTTGGATACCAAAAGCATCATCCAGAGCCAGGGTGCCGGCGGTGGCATGAGCGGTAGGACATACCCCGCAAATGCGCTGCATAATCTGCTGAGCATCCCGGGGATCCCGGCCGCGCATGATCAGTTCCAGTCCCCGGAAAAGAGTGCCACTGGTGCGGGCGTCTATGACTGCCCCGTTTTCAACCTCTACTTCCACCTTCAGATGTCCTTCTATACGAGTTACGGGATCTATTATGATTTTCTGCGCCATTAGTTGTCACCATCCTTCTCATCACTGTGCTTTTTAGGGCCAATACGCCCGGTGGCGATATTGCCGGCTAAATGTCCGCCAATGCCGACTGCGGTAGCTGCCCCCAGCACAATCCCGATCTGATCAGTGGTAGCGGTAATACCAGGAGCGATAGGCATCTCAGGCACACGCGCATATACCGGCCAGCCGGGAAATTGTGGTTCGGTGCAAGCCAGGCAGGGTGCACCTGATTTGATACACCAGTTTGTACCGCCATTCCACAGGCGGGTGGTAGAGTCACAGTGAGCGATAGGACCTTTGCATCCTACTTCCAGAAGACATCCCGGTTCACTCAAGTTCTTGGCAAATATGGCGTTGTCGAAATATTGCCTTCTGGGGCAATTGTCATGAATGATATCCTTAAAGAACATGGTCGGCCTGCCAAAGCGATCCAGCTCAGGTATATCATTGTATAGCAATACATGGGCAATAGTACCCACCATCCAATCGGGATGCGGAGGACAACCGGGTACATTTATATAAGGAACGTTTTTCACAATATCGGGAACCGATTTACAGCCGGTAGGATTGGGCGGAGTAGCTGGAATTCCGCCGTATGCTGAACAGGTTCCGAAGTTCAAAATGGCTGCGGCTTTGCTGCCCACTTCTTTTACCAGGTCTACGAAAGTAATGTGGTGCCCGTCTCTTTCCCCAACCATACAGAATTTTCCGTTTGCACCAGTGGGGACCGCCCCTTCAACTACCAGATAGAATTTCCCCTTGTACTCTTCGGCGACTTTAAAGATCCCTTCCTCCATGGCCAAATCCCCAGCGGCCCCGGATATATTGGGATGATAACGTAAGCTGATAACCTCTAATAAAACCTTTTGTATGTCAGGATGTACGGTGTTGAGTAAAGATACTGAGCATCCGGTACAGCCGGCCCCTTGCAGCCAGATTACCGGGGGCGCACCTGCTTCAGCCGCCTCGGTAAGTAGTGGTGCCAGCAATGGCGTCATTGATATCGCTGCCGCACTTCCGGCACAAAGACGTATAAAATCACGTCTGCTTAGTTTGGTAGGCATTTACCTATTCCCCCCGAAACAAATTTTGTGAATAAGCTGCCATATAATCCCAATCACTATTTTTCTCTCTAATCTAGCTTGGCTTTAAAAGTGCTGCTTTCCCACCTCCTCTAACAACCATTGGTTCCATTGATCTATTCCTTCACCAGTGCGACCTGAAACTCGAAAAACTTTAACCATAGGATTTACCAGTTGCAGGTCCCTGCTGAAAGCATCCATGTCAAAATCTGTATATGGCAAAAGGTCTATTTTATTGAGTACCACTGCCCTGGCCTGGTTGAAAACCAGGGGATATTTTAATACTTTGTCATGACCCTCGGTGGTACTCAAAACCACGACCTTAAAATGTTCGCCCAGGTCAAACTCGGCCGGGCATACCAGATTGCCTACATTTTCTATAAATAACAGTTGGATGGGATGATGGGCCAGGCGGCGCCAGGCCTTTTCCACCATGCTTGCATCCAGATGGCAGGTACCCTCGGTATTGATCTGCACCACTTCCACGCCCTTGTTTTCAATGCGCATGGCATCCTGATCAGTGTACAGATCGCCTTCGATTACGCCCAGCCTGATGCGCCCTTTGATACCTTCAATGGTTTTTTCCAACAGGGTGGTCTTTCCCGAACCGGGCGAACTCATCAAATTGACCACCAACATTCCGGCCTCTTTGAAGATGCGGCGGTTCTTTGCGGCCAGCATATCATTAGCTCCCAAAATATTGGTTTCCATACGAATTTGAGCCATTTCTCATTAATCCCCTTCGTAGAATTCGATAAATAATTCCCGTCCGGTAAGCATCTGAGTGTCACTGCTCCCGCAGTAAGGGCAGAAAAGCCGGGACGGCATCTCAGCAACGTATTGTTGCTGACATTGCTGGCACTGACAACAGATCTCCCTTTCTTCGATCAGCAATTCCGCATCTTTAAACAGCTCTTCTTGAGCCAGGGTTTCAAAAGCGAAGCTGAGGCTATGCGGCAGGGCCATGGAAAGCTTGCCGACAACCAGTTTGATACGGCTTATTTGTGTGATCTGGTTTTTGTCTGCGCTGTTGCGGATCAAATCCATCATCCCCGCTATTAAAGACAATTCGTGCATATGTGCTCCTTCAGGCCGATTACGATTACACGAAAAAACAACTAAAAACCCGGACTCGTAGAGAGGCCGGGTAATTAAACACAAAAAGCTAAGCAGGCGCATTATAGCGCTAACGTCTGCCGTACCAAGACATCTCCTACTCACAATACGGGAAGGCATAATCGTTTCCAATTATACCCCGGCCAATTAACCATAGCTTTGCGAAAGCCTTAGGTCTGTTGGCTTGGAGAATTATTTAATTGTAATTCATAAAATGATGTTAACTATCTATTCTAATTCATCTATTCTAATTTATATATTCTACCTGCTAAATATTTTTCCTGCAATAGAGCGTTGCAATTTAATAACAAAGGTTTCGGTTGCATTCAGGCAAGTAAATCAGTTGTAAACCTTGGCTGCGGGTGTAAAGATGGACATGGGAAACACCTCGCCCAGTCAAAATAAAACCATGAAGCGTTTCGGTTTCATCCCGTTACAACTTCATGGTTTTTTAATGACTTTAATCTGATAAGACTATTTCCAGTATCTCCCCTTAACGAGGAAAATTAAATTTAAACACCTTTGACCAGGGTAAAAGTGCTTATTATGCCATCATGTTCAGCGGAAAAAAGATAGTGCCCTCGTGCTGATAAAAAGAATTTGGCCTGACCTAGATGGTCTGTCTTTTGCCGCCTCGGGTATTCCCGACCACCGGCGCCGGCATAGGTGGCCTTTATTTCAACACCCGCCAGAGGCTGGCCATTTGTTAATAACTGCACCTCATAATATTCGCCGATGCGGGCATGGCTGTATCCGCTGGGTACGATCTCCACCGGCAGACCTACGGCCTCAATGTGATGATGATGGTGATGACCAATTTCAACCAGGATTTTGGCATACAATTCCTTGTTTCCAGACTGCTGGACGATCACCTGAATCAGTCCGTCAGCTTCCTGCCCGGGATGAAGCATATACTGACCTTCATGATGGTGAATCTGCAGATCGCGTCTCCCCCCGCTATTGGCCATAAAAGCCTTTACGCCCCCCAAATCGGCATCTTTTTGGGGCTGCATATTATATCCCTTAAACAGCTTCAATCCGACTTCTTCACCTTCATGAAAATGGCCGTGGTCGGTATCCGGTTCCAGCCACAATTCTTCTTCCCTAACCACGGTTCGCTGAGGGATCTCTTCAATTATGATGCGGTGGTGCACCAGTTCCAGTTCACGGATACGAGCCTTGATGATCTTGCGTTCCCCAAATATATTCTCCATAAACAAGGTGTGTTCTTCACCGGGAATAACCCTGTCCACCTTTTCCATCAAGAGTTCTTCCTGCCCGTCGCGCAGCAGGTAGACATTGGCTTCACACATAACCACTTACCTCCTTTGCAGGTCAAAACAGGGTATGCATAATACTCCATCCGCTGTTTCAACCGCCCTCGTTTCCATGACCCCTTCTTGGCAATTGCTGCAGGTCAGGGTCGAATATAGACTGGCTTTAGGAGGCAGTTTTACATCAACATCCTGCCAGTCAAACAGCTCTTCATAAGGGCAGGTCATCAACTGCTCAAACAGTTCTTGCAGAACTTGCTCCATTTCTTCCTTTTCAGCCGGATTAAGATCTTCACGGCCTTTGAGCTCACGATAACGCTGTCCGGTTTTCCCGCTAGAGGCTGATCTTCGCTGAACAATTCGCACCGCCCGGCCATCCTGGCGGTTAATTACGGTATAGACCGCTTTCCCATAATCTTTAAAAATTAAATTGCCTTTGCCGAAGGTACAACCCAGAATGGCCTGCAAGGCATCTACGCCACAGGAATCCGTTTCCACAATGGCCACAACATCTTCATCCTGGTCCCGCTTCAGGTCAAGATGCTGCATAGCCAACTGAGAGGCTCGAACTCCCATCAATAAACCGGGACAGATATGGCCGTGGAATTGTATGGCTAACTCTAACGGGGTCATGTCTTTACACATATAATAAACCACCTTTCATTCTCTACCTGTCGGCATCTTGGCACATCTGGCAATGAGCTCGAACTCTGGCTACCAGTTGATCTACCTGAAGGGGCAAAGGCTCATCCTGACTGCTGCTGATTTCTATATTACAGCGATTCATGGGTATCAATATCTTCATGGCCGGAGAAGATGCAACGGCTTCAGCCATGCGCGGCGTCAATTCCCCGGCGTAGCTGTTAGCAACAATTACGGCTACCGAACCGGCAATCATATCGACCCGTGAAGCACACCAAACCACCGAGTTTTCCCCACTGGCCCCGTCATTCGCTCCGGCTTTCAACATGACCGATGTAGCCACCGCATTGGTTCCCACCCCGATAATATATACTTCTTGTCCAAATTCCTTGCGCAGCTTTTCAATAATTAAGCGGCCGATCCCGCCCCCTTGACCGTCAATCACAGCGATTTTCAAAATCTTCCCTCCGCTTGTCGATTATTGGTTGATAATTGAGTTTTCTGAAGCAACAACCGGCACGATCATCTTAGAACTGTCCTTTTTCTGCTTCATAATAACATTTGAATGAAAAAAAAGAAACCACAGAACGACCATTGTAACAGGGGCCGACCTTCGTGGTTCGTCTTGTATTTATTCTGTTATGTTATGTTATGTCAGTCTTAACAGATGGCCTTCCTGACCACCGCTATTTAACCAGTTCCTCTGCCAGGGCTTTGCTCTTTTCTGACAATTTCAAGGCCAAACAGGCCGCATCTTTATTCTTGCCCAGAATCAAGGTGGAGGCCAGATCAGCAAGCAAGTTTTTTAATTCTAATAACAGTTTGGTTGCCATGATAACTCCTCCATTTCGATTCCTGCAACCTTGACACATTATTCGATTTCATGTTTTGGTTGTTATCTAATGTATTGGATGCATGTCTATAGTTTAATTATATACATCCATGACAGGAATTCGTACCCCTTTTTTAATTTCCAGCGGCTCATTCGTAAACTATAGTTGCGATTCCCCAGGGGTTATACTGTTCAACAAACCGACAAACAAATTGCCCTGAAAATGTGGCACTGTGCCGGGCAGACTCTCTAACCGGCCCCAAAATCGCAGCACCGTTTTTTGCAAATAACAACCACGTGTTGGTGAGCCGCATCAGGGGTTGGTTCTCCCTGGTTTTCTTATTTTAGGTACAGAGCAATGGGGCAATGGTCAGATCCAGTGACCTGATCAAATATGGCACAATCAGTAATCCTGGGGAGCAAGGGCTGGCTGACATAGAAGTAATCAATGCGCCAGCCGGCATTGCGCTCCCGGGCGCGGGTGCGGTAATCCCACCAGGAGTATTGGACTTTCTCAGGGTACAGGTGGCGGAAAACGTCTACATAGCCCCGCTCTAAAAAACGATCCAGGACTTCCCTTTCTTCGGGCAGAAAACCCGAGCGCTTCTCATTATTTTTAGGATTCTTGAGGTCGATCGCACGGTGCGCGGTATTGAAGTCCCCGCAGATAATCAAATAGGGTTCAGCTTTTTTCAAATCTTCACAGTAATCCATCAAGGCTTCATAGAACTGCAGCTTATACTGCAAACGCTCATTGCTCATCTGCCCATTGGGAAAGTATATGTTCAATAAGGTGAATTGCGGATGCCTGGTTACAATCAGGCGACCTTCGACATCGAGGAGTTCCACCCCGGTGCTGACCAGGCATTCCAGCGGAGTCTCCCGCACATACGTGGCCACCCCACTGTATCCCTTCCTGGCGCCAATATTCCAATAACTTCTGTATCCCGGCACTTCCAGCAAGGACTGGTGCAGTTGCTCAGGGCTGGCCTTGGTCTCCTGCAGGCACAGTATATCCGGAGCTTCCGACTGCAGCCATTCGATAAAGCCTTTGTTAAATACTGAACGAATGCCATTGACGTTCCATGAATAGATTTTCATTGATATCCCCCACCCCAAACCGTTTAACCGTTAAGGCAGCTGCTCCATAATCCGGGCGGCGATGGCATCCATTTCTTGTGAACGGTATTCTTCTATTTTTCCTTCATCCACCAGGGCATTGAAATGCCCATCCCAGGACAGGCCGCCCAGAAATTCCACCCCGGTCTCACGGGCAACTTTGGCGCCCTGACTCTTGCCGAAGATCTCAATTTTCTCATTACAATGCGGGCACACCGCATGACTCATATTCTCTATCAGGCCAACAATAGGCAGCTGCAGCTTTTTCGCCATTTTGATGGTCTTCTTCACCACCATAAAGGCCAGGTCCTGTGGTGAGGAGACAATGATTATGCCATTCACCGGCAGGGATTGCATCACCGTCAAAGGAATGTCTCCGGTTCCGGGCGGGAGGTCTACGATCAGATAATCCAAATCGCGCCAGTCCACATCGGACCAGAACTGTTTCACCGCCCCGGCCAGCATAGGCCCTCTCCAGATTACGGGGTCGTCTTCATTGGGGAGAAAGAAATTTATGGACATCAATTTTATCCCGCTTTGGCTCTGGGGAGGGATCATGCCATAATCTCCCGCCTTAATGTTTCCCTTTATGCCAAATGCTTTAGGTTGGCTGGGTCCGGTGATATCGGCATCCAGTATCCCCACCTTTTTGCCCTGACGAGTCAGACTTAAGGCAAGAAGACCGGTGACCGATGATTTGCCCACCCCGCCTTTGCCGCTCATTACGGTGATCACGTTGCGGATGCTGTTAAAAGCCCCTATCAGTGTATTAGGCTGGCTTTCTACTCCGCAGGAACTGGCATCGATATTGCAGCCAGCCGCAGATGGACAGGTATTGCATTTGTCAGACATGATTAGTCTCCTTTCATATCGCTGGTATTTTGCAGCAATTTTATGAAATTTTTGGTAAAACACTGATCTTGCGCCGGGCTCCGTTTGGATGGGCCGGAGATGCGTACTCCTGCCCTGCGGGCTCGGGCGTTTAAATAACGCTGGGTGAGCAGGGCGTTGATATTCCCCGGGTCATAAATTTTGCCGTCAGGATGGATGGCTTGGGCCCGTTTGGCCAGAACCAGTGAGGCCAGCCCGTAGTCCTGAGTGACCACAATATCGCCGGCCCGAGTTCGATTGATGATAGCCAGATCCACTGCTTCGGGGGCGAAGTCCACCATGATTATCCGGGCATAACTGCTCTCTATAGAATGGTTGGGATTGCAGAACATAATCACTTCCAGATTCCATTCCTGGGCGGTTTTTTCTATAATATCCTTAACTGGGCAGGCGTCTGCATCTACTAATACTCTCATAGGCTGTCGACCCGGTTTAACAATAAGGTTTTCATCATGGTCAGGGGATCATGGCCTTTTTGGGCATCAAAACCCAGCAATTCTATGATAAGCATCTCCACTACCAGGAAAACCCTGCTGTCCGCCCGCAGACAGCCTGTTAAACTAGTATCTCCGCGCCCCAGGGAGCCATGTATATGCAGGACCGGTTCGCCTTTGTCCTGATCCGGGAACAAAGTCCCGATGGCCACGATCTCCCGGCCGTCATCCAAGTGAGTCTCTATTCCCTGCGGGGGCAGCACACATTCCCGGGGCCCCACCACCATAGTGGAACTCTGCAAGGCGCCAATCATGAAGAGATAGGCGGATTTGAGCCCCGTCTTTACAGCCAGGCGCTTTACTTCCAGGAGAAGATCGTCTCCGTGTTCCAGCTTAACCACAAATATCCTGCCCAAGCTTCCCTGCTGATAAAGCAAGTTTTTCCCTCCTAAATAATCATAGAATAGTTTAACACAAATTGGTTGGGCTTATGGCTAAATTTTATCCCACATCCTCCCCCTATTGGTGTAAGCTGAAAATATTGACGGCGTATTGTTTATGAACGGGATTGGGGAGCTGATTCTATTGATTAGCGACGAGATGCTGGCGTGGCAGACTCTGAGCGGTGATATAGCAGCTTATGAGGAACTGGTTAATCGATATAAGAATCAGGTTTATGCCATCGTCTATCGTATAATAGGCCATGCGCAGGAAGCCGAGGATTTAAGCCAGGAGGTATTTCTGACTGTTTATGAGAAGATGTACCAGTTTGACTCTAATAAGAAGTTTGCCCCCTGGATATATCGCATAGCCACCAACACCAGTATCAGCGCCTTGCGCAAGCGAAAAAAGGTAGTTATGGTCAATTTTGACGAGGCCTATAGCGCCCCAATGGATTGCTATGCCTCGATTCAGGTGGGCGATCCCCATTCCATGTTCGAACAGCGCGAAATGCATCGCGAGATTGATGCTGCCATCATGGCATTGCCAGAGAATTACCGGGTGGTTATCACTCTAAGGTATCAAATGGATCTGGATAACCAGGAGATAGCAGATACCCTGGGAATCAGCAAAGAGAATGTAGAGGTAAAAGTACACCGCGCCCGTAAGGCCTTACAGAAGATTTTATTAAACCGTCAAGCAGAAAGGGGGATAAACAATGAACTGTCAGCAAATCGATAAATACATTTATGAGTTCTGTGACAAACAATTGACTCCCCAGATGCAGGACGGCATCCAGGCCCATCTTGACCAGTGTGAAAGCTGCCGCGACAAAGTAGCTGCGGCCGGGCGGGAGGGCAATTTGCTGCGGAGTTTGGAAATCATTCCGACCCTGCAGCCTGAATTTACCGGTCAGGTTATATCCCTGATCCAGAAAAGGTACAATAACAGGCCGGCAAGTATATTGGCTGTTCATGCTTCCCGCCATCCGCAACAGATTCGGTGGTGGTGGGGTGCGGCCAGCGCAGCCGTTTTAATCCTGGCCTTGTATTCGCTGCCCCTTTTGGAACATCCCATGAGCTCCAGACTGGCCGGACAAAACGACCAGGCTGGCTTGCACACCGAAACCTTGCCCGCAGCGTTGAACAATGTCCCGGAAAATGTCCCGGAAAAAAATCCAGCAACTGAGACCCCCCAGGCGGGAGAGCCTGTTGAAGAGACTGCCGGTCAACCCCGCCAGGTGGCAGTGCAAGATGTTCAGACACCCGTTTCCCCAAAAGACACATTGCTGCCAGATGCTTCTCAACCCGCCCCGGATGCTAGATCTTTTTCCTACGCAGCCCCCGCTGATCAGATTATGAAATCACCCAATTATACTAGCAATCCTAATCGTGGGGCGGAGTTATCGACCCTGCATCCGGCCAACCTGCCGCCTGAGTATACGCTTCAGGCTGTTGTCAGCAACTCAGACCGGGATATTACCTTTGTATATCAAAACCAGGCAACACAACAGGAATTAAACCTCAGGTTGACGGTGGTTGATAATCAAATAAATAGCGCTGAAATCACGGGTTCATCTGATGAACTTTTGTTAAAAAGCGCTTCCCCCGCCAGGACAGAAGGATCAGGGGGCCCTTCACCACCAAAAACGGTCCTGATCAACTCTTTCCAGTCGGAAATGAATTATGATCAACAGCTTTATCAACTAGTAGTCAGCGGCAACTTGAGTACTGAGGAATTAGCCGTAATAGCCAATTCATTACAATTAGAGGAGGGCATCCAAGGTGTTAAAGCAAAGAATCCGTAAAACCGCCTTTTTAGGTATTATATGTCTATTAGTCTTATCTATTGCCGGGCCAGCCCTGGCTGCAGATGTTCCAGTGCAATATAGCGGTCCGGTGGTGGTGGTTACCGCCACCGGAACCACCACCGTAGCCCCGGATCAAGCCAGAATCTCACTGGGCGTGGTCACTAGCAATAAAGACCTGGCCCTGGCCCAGAGCGAGAATAATCAGAACACCCAGAAAGTCATAGCTGCCGTTCAAACCATGGGAATTGACAAAAGCCATATTCAGACCAGCAGTTTTAACATCTATCCCCAATACGATTACAATACGAGATCAACCGGCGTCCTGATAGGCTACCAGGTTCGAAATGAAATTACCATAGTGGTCAAGGATATAAGCAAGGCTGGATCCATATTGGATGGAGCAGTTCAGGCAGGGGCCAATAACGTGAATTATGTCTCTTTTGAAAAGGCCAACCTGGATGCGGCGGAAAATGAGGCCCTGCTCAAGGCCATTGCCCGCGGCCATGATAAAGCGCAGCTCATAGCCAGTGCAGCCCAGATGAGTCTGGGCGACCTGTTGAACATCAGCGAAGGTTACAACGCCACCATATATCCCAATGTAGCCAACATAGCCATGGATTCCGCCAAGGGTATGGGAGGGGCAGTCAACAGCGTCCCCATCAGTCCCGGTGAGCTTAAGGTAAACGCCACGGTAACCATGGTCTACCAGCTGAAATAGGCTGGAGATGCTTGCATAACCTGACTTAATGAAATATTGGCTCAAATAGTAATATGGTTATAGGCTGTTGGATATTTTCCGGCAGCCTTTCTTGTGAATCGCTGCTAGGGCTTTCTCATAATAAATACCCCCCTAATAACGGGGGGTATTCCTTGCTATTATTGCGCATCAATTAAACCGAATAACTATCCCCGGCCAAAAGTTGCCCCAACCTTGGCGCGGGTGGTGTCCTATCTTCTTGGGGCTTTATTGGCATCAGATTCATTGGGGTTTTCCTGGGGGTGGCAGCAGCCACCGCCGCCATTTCGGCCATGTCCAGGCATGAATAACATCATTAAAGGGCAGGCCAGACTCATTATCAATATGGGCAGCCAACTCAAGTTCTTGGAACCAGCCTCGGCATTCCCCGGTGGTGCAATATAATAAAAGACCATCATGCCTGCCAAGACAATTACCAGCAACCAGGGCAACCAGGTTAGCCCATTGGTTTTGGGGCTTGGCAGGTTAGAACTTTGATTGGGTTGGTTATGTTCTGAGCTTCGTTCATTATGATTATGGCAATCCATACTCCATTACCTCCATCCATTAGCCGTGCCGCTTACATTTTCTAACTGACTCCATTTTAAAAAGCTTTTGTGTTGATTTTATGAAGACCTAAGGATTAATCACGATCATACCCAGCTACTGCCGGCAAAAAGGATGCGTATGTACCAAGGGATCTGCGGTCACCTATACCATGTGCTGCCCGGCATCACATCTTGAATGGGTGGAGTCACGAGGTTGATCAGATATAAAACATAAGAGATTCCGCTCCCTGCATTTTCCTATACTCGATCAACAAGTCCTCCAAAGTGATACTGTCAACGACTGTGTCGATGCTCGTATTGATCCTATCCCATACCTGCGTCTTCAAACAATATTCAACCGGATTTAACGCTTCACTGCCGGTCTTGTCCCCGACTACGGCCAGATCCCCTTCCAAGGCTCGAAGTATTTGGCCAACCGTAATCCGGTTCAAGCTATCGGCCAGCATATATCCTCCCTGAGCCCCTTTTATGCTCACTACCAAACCGGCCTTTCTCAGGGTGGAAAATACCTGCTCCAGATAATTGGTGGAAATGTCCTGCCGTTCAGCTATAGTGTTTAAAGCAACATGATCGCCGCCCGAGTTTAGCGCCAGATCGAGCATAGCCCTTAAACCATAACGACCTTTGGTTGACATCTTCATAGCCCAGACCTCCAGATACCATATAGTTTTCTTATATGAATAATAATATATCCTTGACAGCGGATGCAAGCAGCACGATGATTTGACAATGAATACATAAATTAAAATATAAGCCATGAGAATTTTTTTAGCGCTGATACTTCTTCACAATATCTTCACTCTGTGATGATAGTCTTGAAGCGGGATTGTTTTGTCTGCTATCGTCATTCAACAATGAGCCCTGATCAGAAAGGATACCGCGAGATATGGATAGAATTCTGTTTCAGTTTGGTCCGCTGACAATATATACCTTTGGCTTTGCCATCGCGGTTGGGACTTTGACTGCCTACCTGCTGGCCATTAGAGAGGCCAAAAGAAACGCTCTGGATGAAGAAAAGTTATCTACCCTAATACTTGTTATACTGCTGGCCGGTGTTCTGGGGGCACGTATATTCTTTGTTCTTTTCTACCAACCTGCTTACTACTGGCACAACCCGGCCGATATTTTCAAACTTTATGAAGGGGGGCTTTCCATACATGGAGGTATTTTGGGCGCGTTACTGGCCGGACTTTGGTATACCAAAAAGGTTAAATTGCCCTTCTGGAAGACCGCTGACCTGATAGCTCCAGCTGCCGTTTTGGGACAGGGAATTGCCCGCGTGGGTTGTGATGTATACGGGAAGGTCATGAGCGGAATTTGGCCCTGGGGTATAGAGGTAAACGGCCTCGTGGTGCACCCGGTACAGATCTATGAAGCCCTGCTGGACCTGGCACTTTTTGTCTTCCTATGGGGCCAGCGCTCCCGGCAAAAATATACCGGGCAAATCTTCGTGTACTATTTGGGCGGTTACGCGCTGATCAGACTGATGCTGGAGTTTTTCAGAACCAATCCAACTATCATTGGCGACGTCACCCCGGCGCATTTAACCAGTTTGGCATTCATTGTAGTGTCTTATGCGCTAAATAGCTGGCTTGGCAAACGAAATCCGGGTGAAATAATAGCCGGAACCCCATCATCAACCTGGGTGGCCCCTCTCGTCTGGGGCCAAGTAATTATACTGGCTCTGGTTAACGTAATGATATTTTATGCTTTAGCAAGCTAGTTAAGGCCGGCTTATGATGTCTTCACAATATCTGCACATTTACCAGATAAAATGGTCAAAGCAATTTCAGTACAGGAGGGATTTTTAATGAAGAAAAGCGGTGGTATTTCAAAAATAGTATTTTGGGGATGTGTGGCGCTATCTCTGGCCATTATAGCTTTTTATGGCTTAAACCCCGGATCAGCTGATCCAGCCGTTCCCGACAGAACAAGCACTTCCGCGGGAAACAATGCTGAACCCGAGCCTATCACCAAACCGGCCCCCAATGCGCCCCGCGAAAACCAACCAAGCGGCAATGCTCAATCCAATAAGGCTGACAGCAAAAACAATCCCCAAAATGGAGACATCGCCATAAATATTACCAAGAGTCAAATCTCTTCCCAAGCCAGCTTTATCCCCTATACGCTTAATGGCGTGAACATGGAGATAATTGCGGTTAAGGCAAGCGACGGCACTATCAGAACGGCCTTAAATACCTGTCAGGTTTGCTATGATTCGGGCCGGGGCTATTATATTCAGGAAGGCTCCTATCTGGTCTGCCAGAACTGCGGAAATAGATTTCATATTGACCAGGTCGAAAAGATAAAAGGCGGATGCAATCCGGTTCCGGTCATGGGAAGTGATAAAACCGATCTGGGCAGCACCATCGCCTTATCCAAAGAATTTATTGCCACCCAACTGCCATACTTCACCAATTGGAGAGACAGCTAATCATTATCAATGATCGACCTCGTCAGTAAAATATGCAGCCCCCGCTATGTCCTCACAGATTAAGCGGGGGCTTTGTTTTTGTCAATTTAGACGCAGACACCTTATTAGCCTTTTCGGCCATATGGGTGTACCGTCGTGATTATACCCGCAGGGTTTGAGACCTCTGCCCTTCCCATTGTCAGGATGACGGTTTTTCAGTAACGCCGCCCTGAAATAAGGAAGGCATATAAGCCCATTAAGATGGCAAAGCCGCTGGTAGCCATGAGGACTCTGTTCAAGTGAGCCGCGGAATGATCCCCCGCCAGCAGCAGCAAAGACGTGCTGATCAGCCCGCCGGCAATGATCAAACTGGCGCTTATACGGTTTGATACCTGGGTGATTTTAGTTTCGAAGCTCTTCTTCAGCTCATGTTTGTGGGATATTTCCAGATCCCCCTGCCCGGCCACCTTTACCAAATGGTTCAGATTCCGGGGGAAAGCAAACAAAGGCTTGATTTCCCGATAATAATTACGGCGCAGGCTGCGGTAAATACCTTCCGGCTTTATCCTTTCTATAAACATTTCCCGAATGATAGGACCGGCCACTTCGGAGATATTAAAGTTCGGATCGAGTCTTTTGCCGACGCCATCCACGGTGATCAAAGCCTTCATGAGAGCGGTGAGGTAATTGGGCAGCCGCAGTTGATAACGGTAGGCGATGTCCATCATTTCCCGGCGCAAGCGGTCGGCGTCAATGCTCCCCATATTGGATAAATATACCCTTTCTATCAGATCCGAGAAGTCCGCCTCAAAACTGTCCAGATCAACCCGCTCATTTAATATTCCCATATCATATAAGGCACTCATGGCACTGTCCAGATCCTTTTTGTCGATCCCCACCAGCAGCTGTCCCAGGGTGGTCAGCCTTTTTTCCGTCAATAACCCGATCTCCCCAAAATCAATAAAGGCGATTTTATCTTCATTCAGGAGCATCATATTCCCGGGATGCGGGTCAGCCTGAAAAAAACCGTGCATCATGACCTGGGTCAAAAAGGCCCGGGTTCCCAAACGGGAAATCTTATTGCGGTTCCATCCCCGGGCTTGAATGGTATTAAAATCACTGAGTTTTACTCCATCAATAAATTCCTCGGTCAGAATCTTTCTGGTGCTGTATTCCGCAAAAACACGGGGAATAACCACTGAATGGTCCGCGGCAAAATTCACACGCATTCTTTCAGTGTTTTTGGCCTCCCGTTCATAATCCAATTCCAGGCGCAATATTTTGGCATAATCCTCAATCATAGCCTGTATGCCGATTTGCCTGGCATCCGCAGAGCGCTTTTCCGCCAGGCCGGCCAAATCGATCAGTATCTGCAGGTCGTCTTCCACCAGGTTTTCAATGCCTGGGCGCTGCACCTTTACAATAATCTCTTCCCCGCTTTTTAAACGGGCCCGGTGCACTTGTCCAATAGATGCGGCCGCCAGCGGTACAGGATTAAACTCTGCAAAGATTTCCTCCACCGGGCCAATCTCCGCAGCGATCTGTGCTTTGACTTGATCGACAGGAAAAGGCAGTACTTTATCCTGCAGCTTCTCAAGTTCTTCAATAAAAGCCGGTGAAAGAATGTCTGACCTGGTGCTGAGCAATTGACCGAACTTGATAAAGGTGGGGCCCAGTTCCATCAGGGCGTTGGTCAGCTTATCTGCCATACAGCTGTCCGATTCCTTTTGGCATTTTTGCAGTGAATATACCGCAGGTAAGGGCACTACGCTTTCCAGACCCAACCGGTGGACGAAATAACCCAGGCCATGCTTCAACAAGGTCTGGATGATTTGCCGGTAACGACGCCTATGCCTTATTTTGCGATAAATATTCAAATTGCCGCCTCCTTGAGGTTAGGTTCAACCGCTATCCGGCTGTTTATGTCCCACTGCAACTGATTTGGGGTAAAAGCTATATTCAATATTTCTTTACTGTAGTGGCTTAAAGGCTGGCTCTAAGTTAAAGAGAGCTTTCAATATCAGGCATATTCCTCCAAAATAGTGTAGCATTTTCTTTGCGAATTGTAATGCACCCATCCGGTATTTAAACTTTCACAGACCTAAAGAACCCTTATCCAGCCTGAAAGCACCTCCAGATGGGGTGCTTTCGGGATGAATGATGCAGTTGATGGAAAAGTAATATTACTCAGCCGCCATATGGGCTGATGCTTTATGCCTGCATAATTCGAATCCTTTGTTTTACTGCGACATCGACCAGATAAGCCTGGAGCGCTCCACCACTTCCGGCAGGATTGACATCAGCTTGTCGATGTCCGCTTCGCAGTTATCTTTACCCAGACTTAGCCGCAAAGCGCTTAAGGCAATTTCGTTTTTTAATCCCAGGGCTCTTAAAACATGGGATGCCTGAAATGAATTGGAGCTGCAAGCCGCCGCACTGGAGGCGGAGATGCCTTGCGAGTCCAGGAAATATATTAAATAATCACCTTCCACCCCGGGGAATACGAAACTGGCATGGCCGGGGATACGATGCTGCGGGTGTCCGGTAAGGTAACTCTGAGGAATTTCATCCAACACCCTTTGAATAAGGTTCTGTCCCAGTCGCCCCAGATGAGAAGCACGTTTTTCCATTTCATACCGGGCTATTTCAGCGGCTTTGCCCAAACCTACGATACCCGGCAGGTTTTCGGTCCCCGGACGCCAGTTTCGCTCCTGTCCCCCTCCATAAGCCAGTGGGGCCACATTTATTCCCGACCTGATGTATAATGCGCCGCTCCCCTTGGGCCCATATAATTTATGGGCTGACAGCGACAGCAGATCTACACCCAGTTCCTTGACATTTACCGGGATGCGGCCTACGGACTGCACCGCATCACTATGAAAACATATGTTGTTCTGCCCGGCGATTTCTCCGATTTCAGCGATGGGCTGCATTGTGCCGATCTCATTATTGGCGTGCATAATGCTGATAAGGACTGTGTCCTCACGGATAGTCTTTTTTAATTGGTCTATATTAATAGCTCCATAAAAGTCGACGGGTAAAACTGCTACCTCAAAACCCAACTGACCCAGAAATTGAAAAGCGTTAAGCACTGCGTGATGCTCTACTGCGGAAGTTATAACATGGCGCCCTTGTTTTTGCCTGGCCAAGGCCGCGCCGATGATGGCAAGATTATCAGCTTCGGTTCCGCCGCTGGTAAACACTATTTCCTGAGCTTCTGCTCCAATTAGTGCGGCTACCTGTTTCCGCGCAGTTTCTAAATGTTCTTTGGCCTCGCGTCCCTGGCTGTGCAAACTGGATGGATTCCCCCAGCCATTTGTTATAACTTCCATCATCGCGTCGGCAACCTCAGGATCAACAGGAGTCGTTGCACTATGGTCCATATATATTCTCTTCATCTTACCGCTCCTCCGCGCCTTTGGCCTATGCCCTTTACACCCATCGTATCCGCTTCCCATGCCTCTCTGAATTTACCTATTTGAGCAGCGGTGACAATGCCTTAAATTCCGGAGTGCCTGAAGTTTTGAGGATATCGAAGAATATGGTCTCCGCATTGGTGATCACCGCTCCCATTTGCTTCATCAATTCCAGACCGCTGCGATAATTCTGTTTAAAACGCGAGCAGATCGCATCTTCTACCACGTGTACGGTGTAGCCGTTCTCGAGCAAGTCCCTCACGGTCTGGTACACGCAAACGTGAGTCTCAGTGCCGGTAACGATGATCTTGGGCCGGTCATACGCGAAGAGCGCTTTTCTGGTCTCCAGGGTGCAGGCGGTAAAAGACATTTTTTCGACTACCTCGGTTCCTTCGGGAAAATTCTCCTTTATCTCGGTAACGGTAGGGCCCAGGCCACGGGGGTTTTGTTCGGTGACTAAAACCGGCAGGCCTGTTTCCCTGGCGAGCTTGAGCAAGAGGCTGGTGTTTTTCACCACCGAGTCCCGGTATTTCATGGCTTTTAATAGCTTGTCCTGCAAGTCGATAATCAACAAGAGCGAATCCAGCCGATCCAATCTGTACTTGCCCATTTCCATCATTGCATCCTCCTTATGGAATAATTGACTTATGGGATTATTCTATCATGTATAGGTTGCTCCTTGAAGCCCTGGCTAATGCCGATAAACATGACATTGCTTTCTACAGGTGCTAATCTGTTATAATTAGTAAGAGTATTAGGGATATGGTCCTATCATGAAATATTTTCGTTTACTTGTTTTTATAATATTATTTTTTGGAGTTGTGGCTGCCGGAATGGTGACGTGTTTTGGGCTGGGAAGTGAAGCTTCGCTGCTCAACGCCGATTTTTATGAGCAGCAATTTACCCGGCATAATATCTACGAGCTGTCACAGCGCTATGTTCTTATGGAGATACGCTCCGGCATCAACCAGCAGCTGGCGGAACCGGTTCGTGATGCCTTGATGCATGCTATAGAAAGGTCTTTTTCCCCGGAATGGACCCGTCAGGAGACTTCCCGCTTGATTGAGAACCTGCTGGGCTACCTTAAAAACCAGGAGGATGTACTGGATCTAACCATTGACTTGCGTCCCAGGCAGAATTTATTACTGCAGGAATATATCCAACAATTCAGAACACTTCCCCCGGCAAACAGCGCCCTGGCAGACATGATCGAGCAGCAAAGCGAGCGTCTATTAAGTCATATAAGCCAATTCCTGCATTTGCCGGAGACTATTGATATTACTCAGAACACGGTATTTTCCCGGCCCGAAACACAGCAATACATGCAGGCTTTCAGACAGTACTACCCTTATACCGCCTACCTGTACTATGTGCTCCTGGGCTTGCTGGCGATGTTGATCCTCGTTCGGGGCTTTGCCGCAGGCTTAAGATGGTTTGGCCTGGGACTGGTTTTGGCCAGCATACTGTGTTTGGTGGCTTTAAATGCCGGTGATGTCCGCGTGGAACGTTATATAATAGAACATGTGACCGACAATAGCAATTGGCTTTCACTGGGCGCAAATCCCGCCGTACTGGCCAGAATTTTAAAAACGGCTGTTCAAGCCGCCTTTATGAAGACGACCCTGATGCTGGGTGGTGTGGGTGTGCTGCTAGCCGGCTGCGGATTCTACTGGGAAAGGCTGCAGCGCCACAGTCACCAAAGCAGGTTTGGGGCTTAAAGCATCAGTTGCGGAAATCCTGCAATCAACGTGCGGCATGTTTATCGCTATTCGGATCACCGTATTTTATCATAATCAACTGAATATAATACGATCTTAATATCCCCAGGTTTCTCAGTTTGATCTTAAGCGAAGCTTTCTCTTCCTCATCGCTTGACTTTCCTATCTGCTCCTGTAATTGTTCTATCTGATCGAGAATTCTGAGCAATGACTTTTCCAGGCGGGTTTGGTTGCTGGTCTGCATATATCACCCTTCTTTTAGTATTCTATTAATTGCAATATATACCTTGCAGACACTATTCTGTGCTAGTCTCACTAATACCAAAATTTATTAAGTAGATGGCAGAAGAGCGTGAAGCGCTGACATTAGCGGATCGTCAATATGTTGGCGGGTGCTCGCAAGCTAACAGTTGATGATGCTGGTTCCTGTTGAAAAGTAAAAATCCCTGAAATAATATCAGGGATTTATTGTTCTATGTGATTATGTTATGGTGATCCGTTCCCTCGCTGGCGCCAAGGGGCAGATCACCCTGATAAAATGCTATTGCGGTATTTTCGCGACCGTGATGCTGAGGGTTTGGTCTGTGGTATAAATGAGCGAAACGCCAATACCTTCGCCGTTCTCCGCACCATAGGTCACATTTCCTTCCGACTTCATATCATAGCTTTGCTCGGTAAAGGTCTGCTTGATTTCACCCAGATAATCTGTAAAGTCCTCCTTAGATGCCTCTTCCAGGGCGATAATCAGCGAATCATTCATTTCCATAACTGTAACGACTTTCCCGCCTTTGAATTTGGGAATGCTTTTTGCCAAGTCGGAGGTTGGCCATTCAGTTTGACCGAAAGTCACCTGTTCTCCGTCTTCGCCCTTGATGACCACCTTGTCTCCGTCGATGTCAACATCGCCCCCTCCGGCTTCCTTGATAATTTTTTCCGCCAAGGCCTCTCCGGCCTTTTCCTCCATTTTTTCTTTTGCGCCGCACCCGGCCAAGGATAAGATCAGCATAAAGGCCAAAAGACCGACTATAATCTTCTTCATATCATCTCTCCTCTCAGTTTAAACGCAGCTATTTTGCAGCTGCCCTATTTTTGAAATTCAATGGATACCTGTTTTTCCTCACCTGTATAAGCGCAGACCATCATGCTGCTGTCCTTGAAAGCGGAAAATTCCATGTGGTCGCTAAAGCCAAGATAAGAATTTCTTCATATCGGTTCTCCAAAGTTCTTATGATCAGAATACGATTTCGCAGTTATAAAACCATGCCTTATTTCAAGATGGTAAACTTGCCGATGAGGGGCAACTGCTTTGCTTTCCCCCCAAATCCATTGATGAGTCCCATAATACCCAATATTAAAACACCGGCTCCGAAAATTGGCATCAGCATCCAGCCAATCACGGGAATGATACCCAGTATTACGTTGCCTGCTATTCCTGTAATCAAGAGCAGCAGCGCTTGATTGGCATGAAATTTGCCATACCTGGATTCGGGACAGGCGATCAGCGGCAGGAAGAACAGAAAATAGGAAAGTCCCGCCATAGTCTTATTCTTTTCGATATCTTCCATGGTATAGATGTCTTTCTGTATGGATTCCAATCCCTGGTTTTCAAGATTATTATTTTGCTCTGTCATGTCAATTTCCTCCAAAGTTTTTATATTTGTTTGGATTCGGTGGGCTTACGGTGATATATCTTCATATCCCGTTATATCTTGCTATCGCAACTGCCACAGAATTTGAGCCTGCGGCATGAAGCCGGAGAGCCCTTGATCAGGCCGCCAAATCCGCCGGACAACTCACTCATAGTCATCCATCCTTTCCTCACATGTTTCGAAGTGCGGTGCACCGCACACCTTGCAAAACTGTTCGCTCTTGGACGCAGGGGCGCCACACTGGGTGCAGATACGGGGCATACAAGCAATACACATCATGCGATTCTCATTGAAATGCTCGTCGCACACCCACCCGTGGCAGCATTCGCAGCGGTTGAAATGCAGCCGCGCATCCTGCTCCCCCAAATGCAGGGCCTCCTTCGGAGTATCGCAGCCAAGCAGCGGAGTGGTATATCCACCGCCGCAGAGTTCGCAGAAAAAGGTCAGGCGAAACCCGGCCCCTTCCCGCACCGTTCGGTATTTTGCCGTAAATATTGGAACCGGCCGATCCGCCACCATGATCTTGACCCTCGCTTTCCTTATCCCGTACCTTCACACTTTCCTAACCGGCAATAAAGGCAGTTTTTGCATACTAAAATGATCCAGCCTGCGGATGGCCTCTATTATTTCCTCCAAATTGTCTGTGATCTTTTTGCATCGCACCCCCTCTTTCTCACCGGCAGGAAATGCTTGGCTGAGTTAGATTTGTTTGGTAATATACAGGCAACGGTCCCATTGATTTTCCGTGTTATCATACTGAAAATGCCACCTGCTGTAATCATCCCCGGGGTGATTGTCAAGTCAAAATAGGGGTGATTATTGGGGTGATTTTTTATAATCCTCCGAATAGCCTGTCTAAGTTACCTGGGAAATGCTTGTCTGGCACCGGGAACAGGTGATGAAAGGAAGATTTCTAAAACGAGCCTTGCGGAAGGGAATAGGTGTTCTTATGAAAAAGAAATATATTATTTGGACAGTGCTGCTGCTGTCCGTCCTACTGTCTGGCTGTGGGCAGACAAAGGGGCTGAATCCGAAAAGCCCGGTAACCATCACACTATGGCACAATTTTGGCGGACAGATGCAGGCCACTATGGATGAACAGATCGGGGAGTTTAACGCCACGATTGGTAAGGAAAAAGGCGTGATCGTAAGCGTCACGTCTATTTCCAGTTCGGCTGCCCTCCAAGAGAAGCTGACCATGATTGCCAGGGGCGATCCCGGTGCTCCGGAAATGCCCGACATCACCACCTGTTATCCGGCCACGGCCATGCTGCTTGCGGACAAAGGGCTTCTTGCGCCGATGGATGGGTACTTTACCGACGCAGAGCTTATGGATTATCTGCCCCGGTTCCTGGAGGAGGGCAGGCTGCCCGACGGAAAACTCTATGTGTTTCCCTTTGCCAAATCCACCGAGGTGCTTTTCCTGAACCAAACGCTTTTTGAGCGCTTTTCATCTGCCACCGGGGTCACTGCGGACAGCCTTGCCACCTTCGAGGGGATTGCTGATGCAGCGACACAGTACTACCGCTGGACCGACCAGCAAACACCGGACATATCAAACGATGGAAAAGCCTTTTATACTGCGGATTCCTTTTTCAATCTCGCTCAGGTGGGGATGGAACAGATGGGAACCTCCCTCTTTGATGGAGAGAAGCTTCGGCTGAACACACCGGAATTCGAGCAGATCTGGAACACGATCTTGGAACCGGCAGTGCGTGGCGGCTACGCCATATATGACGGCTATTCCTCCGATCTTTCCAAGACAGGCGATATTCTTTGTTCAACGGGCTCGACAGCGGGTGTCCTCTTTTACGGTGAGGAGATCACCTATCCCAATAACACTAAGGAAGCGGTTGAATACGCTATCCTGCCGTACCCAACCTTTGAGGGAGGCAAAAGAATCGCCATCCAGAGAGGTGGTGGCCTGGCAGTGGCAAAATCCACCCCCGAAAAGGAAAAAGCGGCCACTCTATTCCTCAAGTGGTTTACCGCCCCGGAGCAAAACATGCGCTTTGTGGCTTCCACCGGGTACCTTCCAGTGACCGGGCGGGCTTTTACCGACCACATGGAGCGGGAGATCTCTGAAAACAGCAACCCGAATATTCAAAGGCTGCTGCGCACCGCTATTACAGTTCATGAAGAATACGATTTTTACATCCCCCCGGTATTTGATGGATTCAACACCATCAGCGCGAGCTTTGAAGCCAGTTTCCTTGCCATAACGGAGCAAAGGCGGGAGCAGTATATGGAAAGTCTGAAAACAATGGAGCCCGACGGCGCCTTTGAGAGGGCGGCAAACGGCGCTCTGAAGGAATTTATTGCGAGACAGACGGAGGGCAGGTAATGCCAAAGCAGAGACTAATGGAGATTGTGGGACTTTATCGCGAGGCCATACGCCGCGGCGGCCAAAACGGCCTGCCCATGCGTCTGCGGCTGTTTCTTTTTCTGATTCTGTTCCTCAACACCATTATGCTGGGTGTTCTTCTCATCCTGTTTTCCGTCGGCGTTTTCAAAGCCGGCCTGCTTGAGCACAGACCGGTTCTTGAAAGGGAATTGATGCACTATACGGCGGATATCTATAAATCCTTCGGCAACCTTTCGGTACAGACGGTGGATCTGGCCAAAGAGCTCTCGGCGGGACTGGAGCGCAATCTGAAAGAACACGGCGGATCGGCTGCTTCGTTGCAGGAAAATCCCGATCTGCTGGAGCATCTGCTGGAGGAGGAACTGGACAGGCTCACCGGCGCCCTGGAAAGATCCCGAGGAAGCGGCGTTTTCTTGCTACTGGATGCGACTGTCAATCCCGAGCTGCCAGGTGCGAAGGATTCCCGCGCCTGCCTTTACCTGAAAAATATGGAGCCGAATATTATCAATGGCATGGCGGCAAATCTGCGCCTGAGCTTTGGCCCCATGACCATTGCAAGAAACAATGGCATCCATATTCTTCCGCAGTGGCAGATGGAGTTTGATTTGAGCGAGATGCCCTGCTTTACTGAGCTGATGGCTGCCGCAAGAGAACAAAAGCTCCCTTTTTCCCGCCTTTACCGCTGGAGCGAAGGGACAAGCTTGCCGGGCAACAGCGAACGGATTATGCTTTGTATCGTGCCGCTGATCGCATCGGACGGCACGGTATTTGGCGTGTGCGGGTTTGAGGTGAGCGAGATGCTCTTTAAGCTCTCCCACACCCCGGGATCAGAGAGCTATGACCATTTGTTCTGTCTGCTCTCGCCCCTGGAAGAAAATACACTGCGGCTGTCTGGCGCACTCTTTGCCGGAAACTTTGCTGCCGGCCCCAACGCGCCGGAACACACGAAAATGGAGATATCCTCCGGTGGCGGCGAATTTTACCGCTACCAGCAGCCGGAAAAGGAGAGCTATGCCGGCCTGCACCAGACAGTATCCCTGTATCCGGCTGATTCCGCATACGCGGATGAGCAGTGGGTGGTGGCGCTGATGATGCCCTATCAAGGGCTTAACACGCTGATTTCAGCCAAGAGCCGCAACCTGATCTTAGGGCTTCTGATACTGATGCTTGTCAACATTGGCCTGGCGTCGTTTATCAGCCACAAGTATGTCCACCCGGTGGCGGCGGCTTTGGAGCATCTGAAAGAACCCAACCTAACCGCCAAAACCAAAATTCCGGAAATCGATGATCTGATCGAGTTTCTCGCGGCCCATGATGCATTACCTGTGTCCGGAGAAAAAAAGGAGCTCCCGGCACGGGAGCCTTCCGCTCTGTACCTGGAGTTCGTAAGGAATATCCGAACGCTTTCGGCCGCTGAGAAATCGGTTTTTGATCTGTACGTGCAGGGGCACAAGGCCAAGGAAATTGCAGAGATTCTTTGCCTTTCCATCAATACAATTAAAACACATAACCGGCGCATCTATATGAAGCTAAACGTTACCTCCCGCAAGGAGCTGATGGTGTATATTCAGATGATGGAGGAGGTAGGCTGCGCAAATGCGGGAAACAAGTGAACCGAGAGAACTGGAAACCTTAGCGTCACGCATCCAATGGATCATTGGAGAACAGCAGATTAAGCAGGTGGACTTCGCCAGAGCACTTGGAATCAGCGCAAATTATGTCTATCTGCTGACCAGCGGCAGGAAAACCTTAATATCCGGGCCGTTGGCACGACTGATTGAAAGCACCTACGGGTACTCCGCCGAGTGGATACTGACCGGCAAAAGGCCAGAAAACAATGGAATCGCGCATAGCGATTTGCAAAACGACACCATTCAGAAAGTGAAGCAGATGGATAACGGGGAGCTGAGGGCAGTGGCGGCCTTTATTCGCTCTTTGCAGAACATGGATAGGGAATGAGCCAAAGGCAGACTGATATCATAGCGCCCTTTTCCTTTCCTGCCGGAACTACGCCGTTAGGATCAGATGGTAGGAGTCGTTTCTGCTGTCGGATATGAGAATATGAGAAGCGGCGCCCTTTCCAGTAGGGAGGTATACTCATGTACCATTACAGAAAAGGGCGGGAAGGCGTTAGGACATATAAAACCATTTTGAGCGCTGCAAGTCCTCATTTCCGTATCAATCATCGTAAAAGTCCCTCATGTGTGAGTTTGAATATAGGATTTCTCTAAACATTGAAAAGATATCCTCAAACCGAATATCTGTCTTGGCGGGGCAAAAACCGTATAAAAAAAGCCCGAAAAAAGTTAACGTTCTGCGGTTTTTCCGCAGAACATCTTTTTGAGGGCTTAATTATGGTGCGGCAGAGAGGACTCGAACCTCCACCACCTTGCGGGACTAGAACCTGAATCTAGCGCGTCTGCCAATTCCGCCACTGCCGCTTAATGCTGATTTATTGCCTCAGCAAGACAAATTATATTACATGCCTTCCTCCCTTGTCAAGCCGGTTTTTGTACATGATGATTTCTAGCTTCCCCTACAGATGGCTTCTTAGCTTCACCTTCAATTGCAGTGATTAATACTGCAAAAACCTGTCGCAACTTTTTTTCACCGCTATGAATATACTTCCACATTATAGCTGCGCTGCCTTCAATATGCCCCGTTGCTTGGGTCACATATCTGGCTTGATGATAACGGTCCAGCACATAAACACTCCTTTAATCCTGCCCGGAACATTTTATATCCAAGGTTCTCCATCATAGGTTTTTTCAATTGCATCGATTTCATATGATATGTTCGTCAATCTAGTCTGCTATTTCCAGTCCAAGATCATCCTTGCCGCTATAACCCATTAAACTCCACCTTCTGGTGTCGACATAAACCCCTCTAAAATCCCGACGATCCCCCATTTATGACGAATAATACCGGTTATCTCCATTATTTACCACCATAAATCGGCAGGGTTCTCCTATATTTTGTAGAAATTTGTCATTGATTACTCTATTACCAAAAAAATTTTATTTATGAAAGGTTTGATTATTTATGTAGAATTTTGTCTTTAATTATTTTTTTGCTAAAACGACCTTATTAAGGAAGGAGAATATTTTGAAAAAAAATCGCGATTTGTTAAAATGTTTCGCAATTCTAACTTTCTTGACATTGTTTGCATTGACTGGATTAACTCCGTCAGTACATGCAGCAACATCCAAAGCTACAGCCACTGTAGATTATGGGACCAAAGATCTTGCCTTAGGCAGCCAAGGCTCAGCCGTCACGCAATTGCAAAAAGATCTTGCTGGATTAGGCTTCTACTCAAATAGTATTGATGGATC
>NZ_DCEA01000017.1:116630-116778 GCF_002316705.1 Syntrophomonas sp. UBA1041 | reverse complement strand
TAAAAACAGATGGCGTTGTTGGTTCGATAACCAAGACCGCTCTAACTGAAGCACAAGATTTGACCTTGGGAAGCCAAGGTTCAGCCGTCACTCAGTTGCAGAAAGATCTTGCCAAGTTAGGCTTTTACTCAAATAGTATTGATGGATC
>NZ_DCEA01000017.1:46032-116410 GCF_002316705.1 Syntrophomonas sp. UBA1041 | reverse complement strand
TAAAAACAGATGGCGTTGTTGGTCCGATAACCAAGGCAGCTCTAAATAAGGGATTAACAGCTCCCGCCAAGACTAAGCGGACCACAGTTACTATTGCTGCCGGAACTACATATGCAACCCCGATGTATATTATTGACAGCGGCGTGTCCGGACCGGTTGTTATGATTGTGGGCGGTGTACACGGCAACGAACCCGCCGGATACACAGCAGCAGGGAAAGTAAAGGATTGGGATATAAAAAAAGGTAAATTAATTGTGTTGCCGCAGGCCAATAAAAAAGCTGTAGAAAACAAGACCCGTACTTATAACGGAGACCTTAACCGTGATTTCCCGCAAAGCAGTAAAGAGTCCTGTGATAATACCCTCTCTAAATCAATTTACGCTGCTGTTAAAAGTTATGATGTCGACTGGCTGATGGATATGCATGAAGGTTATAACTATACAAAAATCAGTGACTCAGTGGGACAAAGTCTAATTTATTATCCCACAACCACTACCAAAACGATGGCCAGTGCTATTGTAAGCAAGCTGAACAGCGGCATTAGCACATCGTATAAGAAATTTAGTCTATTTCGCTACCCAGTTGAAGGAAGTCTGGCCAGGGCTTCCGGCCAGTATCTTGGGGTTCATGCCTTTATTTTCGAAACTAGCGACAATCCCAGTCTCAGCGTCCGTGTAAACTACCATTTAAAAGCAGCCGATACTTTATTGTCACGCCTGGGAGTGATCTAAACTTCCATTTTGGCAACTGGTCCCATAAGAGTATCTCCTTTCTTTGATAGGTGGTCTTGTGAAGCAGTTTCTATTTATCAAAGGGGAGATTCTCTTTTTTAGTCTTTATTTGCTTCCTAGAGTCATTTCATGCTAACTTTGCCCACGATATACGGACGGATCCCGGGCATTTTCATGATTGTCCGCTCTCGTATCGCTTTCCCTGCCAGGTGTTTCTTTGTAGCAGAACCTGATCGATGCGGTTTAAAACCTCCCACTTCTTAAGGCTCCATTGCGGGGCTATCAGCAGTTCGCGGGGGCTGTCCCCGGTTAAGCGGTGGATAATCATATCTGCAGGCAGGATTTCCAAAACCTCCACAACCAGATTCACATACTGCTCTTCATCGAGCACGGCAAAACCATCTTTTTGGTATTTTAGCCCCAGCGGGGTATTTTTCATCACATGGAGCAGATGTATTTTGACCCCCTGCACCGGGCTCCTGGCCAGATAAGCGGCGGTCTCCATCATATCCTCCCGGCTCTCTCCGGGCAGTCCCAGAATGATATGGGCACAGGTTTCGATATGGTGCTCACCCAGGAGTTTAAGCGCAGTCTCAAAATCGCGGCAGTCATATTGCAAGTTCATGGCTTGAGCAGTTTTCTCATGTATTGTCTGCAGACCCAGTTCCACCCACAGGTCGGTATGAAGACGGACCTCATCCAAAACTTCCATCACCTCTACAGGCAGACAGTCGGGACGGGTGGCGATAGCCAGGCCTACCACTCCTGGCTGGGCGGCTATTTCCATATAGATCTGGCGTAAGCGCTCGGGGCTGGCGTAGGTATTGCTAAAAGCCTGGAAATAACCTATGTACTTGGCCGCACGCCATTTCCGGTGCATCATCTCTTTTACTTGGCAAAACTGCTGTGATAGATCTAAGCTGCGTTGGCCGGCAAAGTCACCGGAACCCTTGGGAGTGCAGAAAAGGCAGCCTGAAACAGAGTAGGTGCCGTCCCGGTTGGGGCAGGTGAAGCCGGCATCCAGTGGTATTTTAAATATCTTGCAGCCATATTTCTGGCGCAGGTGGTAGTTAAGGCTGTGATAACGCTTATCCCCCCAGACTCTGGGAGTATGGGGCTTCATATCCATGAGATCTCCTTTTTGAACTGACCTGCCTACAAACTTAATGATCCTATGTCTGGACTGGGCAGTATTCACCTGACCTGTTACAGGATATAATGGTAAGTGGCAATATCTTTACATCAGGGGAGACATACTATGACTTCCAACCAAAAACAATATGCGCTCTTGCTGAGCCTGGTCGCTGTGGTGGTGGCATTCGCTTTGTGGACTGCCAGCCGCGCTCCGGAACTGCAGATCGAGATTCCTCAAGGGGTTAATGTCATACAGGCCGCCGACATGCGGCTTACAACCGATCAGGGCACGGTCATGGTTGGAGAATCAACTTCTCAAGAGGTCGCTGCTCTTTTCCCTGCCGGGAAAACTCTGGGTATGAGTACGGTTTATTATGATCAGAGCCGGGGCTGCACTTTTACTTTCACCAAGCTGGACAAACTTAAAGTAATGCATATCGAAAACCCGGCCTTGATGACCGCGCGGGGAATTAAAGTGGGCGATCCTTTTGACCCTGCAGTGACCGATGCTTATGGCCCAAATTATGGCTATGCTAAAAAGCCGGGGGCTAGCGGAGATATCGATGCTGCCTATGGCAACAACGACGGCGGGGTGATTTTTCAGGTGCGCGACAACATCGTCACTAAAATAATCCTGCAGAAGGAGCCTCCCCGCTAAGCCATAAATACTAGGTAAATCAACGGTAAAGGAGGGCCGCATCAGCCCTCCTTTCGACTTCACTTCAGCCCCGCCCGGGAAACTCACAAACTGTGAAATGATTACTGCCACATCAGTAAGCTGCAGGGCTTTTGTACAGGCTTATTCTTGCTCTGACCGCCGGCCTGGGAATAGACTTAAGCTGCGATCAGCCGGGATCATCCCCTGGATTAACGGGCTTATTACAATAATCCTTGTCTTCAAGATTGTAAAAAATCTATCGTCTCCGGGATGTTTCGACAGCTTACAATTGTTTTAAGAGATTTACCATTTCAATGGCGGTCACAGCCGCATCGACCCCTTTATTGCCGGCCTTGGTCCCGGCCCGTTCTATGGCCTGTTCAATGGTATCAGCGGTTATTACTCCATAGATCACCGGAACTCCGGTCTGTAAACCCACCTGAGCTATGCCCTTGGTCACTTCAGCAGACACATATTCAAAATGCGGTGTGGCGCCGCGAATAACCGCACCCAGACATATTACCGCATCATAACCTTTTTGAGCCATCCGCTGTGCCGTCAGGGGCATTTCAAAGGCGCCCGGCACCCAGGCCACATCGATGTTGTCAGGATCCACATCATGGCGTGTCAGGGCGTCGATGCATCCTGACAACAGCTTATTGGTGATAAATTCGTTGAACCGGGATACGATCAGTCCAAATCGCTGCCCCTGTCCCACTAGTTTTCCTTCGAATACCTGTGCCAAAACTCATTCCTCCTCTAAATCTTTAACCTTACAAATTAACCAACAAATGGCCCATTTTATCCTTTTTAGTCTGCAGATAACGGCGATTCTCCTCTTTGCTGGGGATCTCCATGGGAACACGCTCGGTTATCTCCAGATCGTATCCTTCCAGGCCTTTAAGTTTTTTAGGATTATTGGTCATCAGACGCATCTTGCGGATGCCTAGATCGACCAGAATCTGAGCCCCGATGCCGTAGTCCCTCAAATCCGCAGCAAAGCCCAGATTAATGTTGGCTTCCACCGTGTCCATACCCTTATCCTGCAGCTTATAGGCTTTAATTTTGTTGCACAGACCTATGCCGCGCCCTTCCTGGCGCATATACAGCAGAACCCCTTTGCCTTCAGCCTCGATCATCTCCAGGGCTTTCTGCAGCTGATCACCGCAATCACAGCGTGAGGAGCCCATCACATCACCGGTCAAGCACTCCGAGTGCACCCTGACCAGGACGGGCTCATCCGGCTTCCATTCCCCTTTGACCAGAGCCAGGTGTTCTTTATTATCGAGCAGGGATTGATATGCCACTGCCTTGAAATCGCCGAACTTGGAAGGCAGCTTGGCATCGGCCACCCGTACCACCAGCTTTTCCCGGCGGCGCCGGTATTCAATGAGATCGGCAATGCTAATGATTTTCAATCCATGGTTTTGGGCGAATTCAATCAGTTCGGGCACCCGCGCCATGGTTCCGTCCGAGCTCATAACCTCGCAGATCACCGCCGCCGGATAAAGCCCGGCCAGGCGGGTCAGGTCGATGGAACCCTCGGTATGGCCAGTCCGTCGCAATACCCCGCCTTCGCGGTAGCGCAAGGGAAAAATATGCCCCGGGCGCCTGAAGTCCTTAGCGGTACTGTCGGGGGAAATCAAGGCCGCGACGGTGGCAGCCCTTTCATGAGCGGAAATGCCGGTGGTGCTGGTATAATGATCCACCGAGACTGTAAATGCGGTCTCATGACTGTCGGTGTTATTGGTCACCATGGGTTTGATATCCAGAAGATCGAGGCGCTTGCCTTCCATGGGTACACAGATCAACCCGCGGGCATGGGTAGCCATGAAGTTGATTACCTCCGGGGTGGCTTTTTCCGCGGCAATCACAATATCCCCTTCGTTTTCGCGGTCCTCGTCGTCGACCACAATGATCATTTTGCCATCCCGAACGTCTGCTATTCCTTCTTCAACGGTATTAAACATAATAAGTGCCTCCTTTATAAGAATCCATGTTGGGATAGAAAATCCATGCTCAAGCTGCCGTTTAAAGGTTGATCAGTCCTTGACAGTAGTCTCTCCACATAGCGTCCAATAATGTCACTTTCCAGGTTGACCTCCTGTCCGGGTTGTTTGGAGCCCAAAACGGTAAGATGTGCGGTATGGGGGATCAAGGAGACCGTCAGGTAGTCGCTGCCCACTTCGACCACGGTCAGACTCACTCCGTCTATGGCAATTGAACCCTTGGCTACCGTATATTTCAACACTTCCGGCGGGGCTTTGATTTTATAGACGATGGCTATTTCAAAACGCTCCCGTTTGATTATTGAACCGATGCCATCCACATGGCCCTGTACCAGATGCCCGCCCAGGCGGTCGCTGAGCCTCAGGGCTCGTTCCAGGTTAACCGGGGATCCCAATGTCAAATCTCTTAAAGCGGTCTTGGCAAAGGTTTCCGGCATAACATCTGCCCAGAATTGCCGGGATTCAAATTGCACCACCGTTAAACATACCCCGTTTACCGCGATGCTGTCACCCAATTTGACATCCTCCAGGATTTTCTCCGCTTTCACCCCCAGGCGAATGGAGTGGGCTCCCCGTTTTATATCACTGATGAATCCGATTTCTTCTATAATTCCTGTAAAAATGGCTCTCACCCGCTACCTAAAGTTATTGTCCTGCTCAGCGACAGGCTGGTTTTTTAACGTACCCGGTGGCCAGAATATCCTGGCCGATAAATGTTATCTGCAAATCCTCAACCTCGATGGCATCCGCCATATTTTTACAACCGCTGCCCTCAACCGGAGAAGGGGCTTTAGCTCCCCCGATAATTTTGGGGGCGATAAACCAGTACAGTTTATCGATCAGGTTGTATTTCAGTAAACTGGCATTTATGCTGCCGCCGCCCTCAACCAGAACACTGCACAGCTTGCGATGGGCGGCAATCTGCAATACCTGCTCCAGATTGAGGTCGTCCGGGGCCCCGTCAATGGTTATGACCTCCAGGCCCAATTGCTCCAAGCGTTTGGTCCGCCTGGGGTCAGCCTTTTCAGATGTAAAAACCAGCGTGGTCTGCTGCTTGCTGCTGGATGCGATCTGGCTGTTTACGGGCAAATCCAGACGGCCGTCCACGATTAAGCGCACCGGATCCCGGCCTTCCCTGTCATTGAGCCGGGTATTCAGCCGGGGATCATCGGCTAAAACCGTGCCGATCCCCACCAGAATAGCATCGGCCCGGTCTCTGAGCTGGTGCACCCAACGTCTGGCGGGCTCGGAGGTAATCCATTTGGAGTCCCCGCTATTGCTGGCTATCTTGCCATCCAGGGTCATGGCGGTTTTGAGGGTTACAAAAGGCAAGCCGGTGCAAATATATTTAATAAAAACCTCATTTTGCTTTTCAGCCTCGGCCTGCAATAATCCAGTCTCAATTACGATGCCAGCCTGCTCTAGAGTGGTCAGACCACGGCCATTCACCAGCGGATTGGGGTCTTCCATGGCCACTACGCATCTTCTGACGCCGGCGTTAATCACTGCCCTGGTACAGGGCGGAGTCAGGCCATGATGATTGCAGGGTTCCAGGGTTACGTAAAGGGTGCCTCCCCGGGCCAATTCTCCCGCCTGCCTGAGTGCATGCACCTCGGCATGGGGTGTTCCGGCCCGGTGATGATATCCTTCCCCTACCACTGCCCCATCTTTAACCACTACGGCTCCCACCAGGGGATTGGGGCTGGTTCGACCGGTGGCCAGAGCGGCCAATTCAAGCGCTCTGCGCATATAGACCTCATCCTGATGCAATTTTTCGCCTCCAAACAAAGCAAAAACCCGACACTTCCATCGGGTTAGACATGACAAGACAAGCTGAGCAAACCATGCTCAACCAGCCTCTCTTCTACCATCCAGACTGTTACTGTCGGCCCCGGAGTTTCACCGGATCATGCCTTGCGGCTCGCGGGCTTTACCGCCGATAGGGAGTTGCACCCATCCCCGAAGAAAGGTCAATATAGTATTTTAATATATTTGATGTTAGCACTAGTAGCCCATCAGGTCAAGCACGCAGAGCTTTCAGATTCTGTATGGCCTCTGCAATACTATGGTTATTAAACACATAAGAGCCGGCTACCAGGACATTGCAGCCCGCTCTTACCACATCATACCCGGTATCTGCGTTGATGCCGCCATCCACCTCCAAATAGCACTCAGTCCGGGAGTAGTCAATCAAGGCTTTAATCCTTTTAATCTTGGCGAGTACGCCCGGTATGAAGCGCTGCCCCCCAAAACCAGGATTGACCGACATGGCCAGAACCAGATCCAGTTCCGGCAGTATCGGTTCCAGCCAATGCTCAGAGGTAGCAGGATTCAGGCTTACTCCGGCTTTTGCGCCCAGTTCTTTAATCATGCTCACCACCCGGTGCAGATGCGCGCAGGCCTCCACATGCACCGTAACCAGGTCCGCCCCGGCATCGATAAAAGCGGGAATTAATTGTTCAGGTTTTTCGATCATCAGGTGAACATCAAGAAATAATCCGGTTATTTTCCGAATATCCGCCACTACTTGCGGACCGATAGTAAGATTGGGTACGAAGCGGCCATCCATCACATCTATATGCAACCAATCAGCACCGGCTTTTTCCACCTTTTGTATATCCTCTCCCAGACGGGTGAAGTTGGCGCTCAGAATAGATGGAGCAATTAAAATCACCGGTAACACCTCTCATTTCTCATCACTTCCTCCAGAATAGCCACGTAATTGTGGTAGCGCAGTCCGGACACCTGCCCGCTTTCCAGAGCCTCTTTGACACCGCATTCCGCCTCGCGGTAGTGCAGACAATCCTGGAAACGACAGTCCTCCAGGTGGGGAGCGAATTCCGGATAATAAGCGCCCAGCTGACGGCTGGTCAAATCCTCGGGCAAATCCAAAGTACTGAACCCCGGGGTGTCGGCTATCCAGCCTCCGCCCTCCAGGGGGTGTAATTCGACATGCCGGGTGGTGTGCTTGCCCCGGCCGATTTTGTTGCTGACCTCCTGAGTCTTTATGTTCAAGTTCTGGGCCAGATTATTTAAGAGGGTAGACTTACCAGTACCGGAAGGCCCTGCAAAAACCGCAATTTTACCTTTTATGGCGGTCAGCAGTTGCTCCAGTCCGCAGCGCTGTTTGGCTGAGGTGCTGATAATCTGAATCCCCAAGCCCTTATATATATGCATAATGTCGGCAGCTTTTTCACTGGCTTTAAGGTCGCATTTGTTCAACACCATCACGGGTGTAAGTCCTCCATGAAGTGTCAGTATAAGCAGGCGGTCCAAAAGCATGGGAACCGGTTCAGGACGATCATAAGCCATTACTATCAGGACCAGGTTTACATTGGCAATGCGGGGCCGGTACAGCTCATTTTGGCGCGGTTCCACCCTCTCCAAAATGCCCTGGGCTTCGTCCAAAGGGGTAATTACGGCCTTATCTCCGGTCAATATGACCTGTTTTTTGACCTTGCCCCGCAGTTTGCACTCATAGATCTTGCCCGCTTCATCCTGCACATAGTAGAAACCGCTGTATTTTTTTAGTATCAAGCCAGTAAATGGTTGATGGGGCATCTACTCCCTCCTGAGAATTACCGGGGTTAATTACTGCAGGTTGAACACCTTGAAGCGCTCCGAGTTCAGTTTGACCTCGGCGCTTCCGCTGCCGTAATAGCTTACCCCTACGTTAACATTGGTTCCTGAGTTATGGGTTTGCTTGTACACCTGGCGGGTTCCCTCAGAGTCAGTAACATTTATAACAACCTGGTATTGTTTTTCTCCTGTAGGCAGGGTAAACTGCAGGGTTTTGGTCTTGGCGGTAGCCTTGGCGCCGTTGCTGACTACCAGATTGACGGTGCTTCCCTGCTCAATCAAGATCCCTGAGGCAGTATCCTGAGATATTACAATATCTTTTTTGTAGGTGTTGCTGTCCTGCCTTTTTACCGGACCTAAAACCAGTCCCTTCTCAGTCAATCTATCTTCAGCCTCATCCAGACTCAAACCCTCCAAGGCAGGCATGGGAACCTTGGGCGGGGTCTTGCCTTTGCTGATCAACAAATTCACTTTGGAACCCTTGGCAGCTTCCCCGCCGCTTGGGCTCTGGGAAATAACCTGACCGAGCTGATAACGATCATCATAATTCTGATCAGTTGTTCCCACTTCCAGCCCGTTGTTACGCAGCTGAATCTCGGCATCCCCCTGTGGCAGGCCGACCACATTGGGAACCTGCACCATCTCCGGACCTTTGGACAATATTACCGAGATTTCCCGGCCTGTTTTCACGGTCTGCTCTGGGGCCGGCTCTTGCGAAATAATCAGATCCTTTTCAACCTCATCGCTGAAATTACGTCCGGCCACCGCTATTTTTAGATTCAAAGCCGCCAATTCTTCGGTGGCTTCTTTCAATTCCATACCCTGCAGATTGGGAACCTGAACCTCTTTGCCGAATATACTGCCGCCCATCACCCACCATATACCGGATAACAAGCCTAGAATAGCCACGGCGATGATGGCCATCCCGGCCGGGCGTATTTTGCGCTTGGTAGCCGGGATTTTATTACTGGAGTTAATAGGACTCATTATTAAGGTAGTCCCGTTGCGATCCTTTCTCACTCTGCTTACTGATTCGTCCAGATTTATGAGCGCATTGCGCATCTCCTCGGCGCTGCCAAAACGGTGTGCGGGCAGTTTTTCCATAGCCTTCAAGGTTATGGCGGAAAGGGCGTTTCCTACTGCGGGATTGATTTTTTCCGGGGGGATGGGTTCATCGTGAATGTGCTTCAAAGCCACGGTAATAGTGCTCTCCGCATCGAAAGGAGGCTTTCCGGTCAGCATTTCGTATAAGACACAGCCTAGAGAATAAATATCTGTTGCCGGGGTAACCGGTTCTCCTTTGGCTTGTTCCGGGGAAATGTAGTGAACGGTTCCCACCAGATCCCGGGCGAAGGTGAGGGTTTTCTTGTTGATGGCCTGCGCGATGCCAAAATCGGCTACTTTAACAATGCCTCTTTTGGTGATAAGAATGTTATGAGGTTTGATATCACGATGTATTATGCCATTCTCATGGGCATGGTGTATGCCTTCGCAGATCATGATGGCGATCTCCGCAGCTTTATCTGCGGGTAGCTGGACTTCCGCGGCAATGACTTCCTGCAAGGTCTGGCCCTCGATGTATTCCATAACGATGTAATGAATATTGCCTTCCTGGCCAACGTCAAATATATTTACGATATTGGGATGTGATAGGCGGGCTGCGGCCAGGGCTTCGGTTTTAAAGCTCTGCACGAAAACCTGGTCCTGTGAATATTCCTCTTTAAGGATTTTGATCGCCACAATGCGATCCAGGCTTTTGCAGTGGGCCTTGTATACCGTGGCCATGCCGCCTTCTCCTACCTCCTCAAGGAGTTCATACCGTTCGCCTAGAATCATATCTTTCACTCTCGTAACCTCCTAGTCGATGAGTAGAAGTATGAGGGTTATATTGTCATAACCACCTCGGGCCAGTGCAGTTTGAACCATTTCCTGAGCGATTTTATCCAAATCATTGGTATAATTCCGATAGATCGCCAGCATATCCTGTGGAGTCAATAAATCACTAAGTCCATCACTGCAGATCAAAACCGCATCACCGGGAGATAGGGGAACCTGGCAGCTGTCAACCTCCACCCGGGGGGCAATGCCAATAGCCCGGGTCAAGATATGATTATAAGCGCTGCTGCGGGAGTCCTCTTCACTGAGCAATCCCTTGCTCACCATCTGCTCAGCCAGGGTGTGATCCCGGCTGAGCTTTTCAATCTGATTATTGCGGATGCGAAATAAGGCGCTATCGCCAACATGGCCCATAAAAAGCCGATTTTCCCATACTAACGCCACTGTGGCAGTGGTTCCCATGTCGTGCAGATCCGGATTGGTCTGACTCTCTTCCCAAACCTTGAGATTGGCCTGCTGTATGGCGCCTTCCAATGGGGTGATAGACTGGCCTGGAGGATTTTCTTTTATCCAGGCGTGAATTGTGCGTACTGCCAAGCGAGACGCCACATCACCGCCGCGATGCCCTCCCATTCCGTCACAAACCGCAAATAAGCCCCTGGCGGTGTCGACCAGGTAGCTATCTTCATTTCTCGGCCTAATTTTACCGGTATCTGTTACTACACTAACTTTCATAATCCACCCTGACCTGCCGGATTGGGCACAAAACCCATTAACCCGTATATTAGAGGATGGTTTTCCCCCGTCCCCATTTAATTTGGCTTCACCGCCAGCTGCCCACAAGCCGCTTCGATGTCGCCGCCATGTTCTTCACGTATACTCACGTTCAAGCCCAGGGCCGCCAGCCAGTTATAAAATTGCTTTACCCGGCTGGGGTCCGGTTTGCGGTACAGTAAACCACCTACTTCATTATAGGGAATTAAATTAACATTAGCCAGTAAAGGTTTTACCAGCTTAGCCATGTTTTCCGCGTCCTTGCGGCCGATATTAACCTCATCGAGCATAATGTATTCAAAAGTAACCCTGCGCCCGGTTTTTTCAACATAGGTTTTTATCGCAGCCATCAAAGTCTCCAAAGGGTATTTCTTATTTATAGGCACCAACTCGTCGCGCAGCTGGTCATCAGCGGCGTGCAGGGAAACGGCCAGGGTGACCTGCAAATCCTCCTCGGCCAACCGCAAAATGCCGTGGGCTTCTCCACAGGTGGAAATGGTGATATGCCGCTGTCCCAACTGGATTCCACGCGGATCATTCATTATCTGTATGGAGCGAACCACTTGAGCAAGATTGAGCAAAGGCTCACCCATGCCCATAAAGACCACATTGGTTATCAATGGCTCCTGGGGGTTTTTTAGGCGGCGTCTGAGTTCCCGCCGCGACCCTAAAAGTTGCCCCACGATTTCGTGGGCGGAGAGGTTGCGCTGAAACACACCCTGCCCGGTTGCGCAAAAAGCGCAGCGAAACGGACATCCCACCTGGGAAGAAACACATAAAGTGTAGCGTCCGTTCAAATTGGCAGACTGGGGGATCAATACCGTCTCAATCCTTTTTTTATCATTCATTTCCATCAGGAATTTGCGGGTGCCGTCTTCCGAGACCCGTTGTTTTAAGACCCTGGGTATGGAAATAAATGCTTTGTCATCAAACTGCTGCCTGATCTCGCGCGGGATATCACTCATTTCATAGAAGGAAGAAGTATCTTTTATGTATATCCAGCGGTGCAACTGGCGGCCGCGAAAACGCGGCTGTCCCTGGCTAACTGCGAAATCTTCCATTTCCAGCATGTTCATCCCCAGGAGCTCGATTTTTTCAACACTATTCATGTCCTAATCTCCTCAATAAAGCGTAAAACATGCCGTCACACTGATATCGGCCCGGCCTTAAAGTAAGGCATCCCCTTCGGGCCGCTTCGATGTCCTCTGCCGTTAAGGGGAAAAAACTGATCTTTTCCGCAAATCCCTGCACAGCAAAAGGGGCTTCTTTCAGAAATCGGGCTACCACCTGCTCGTTCTCAGCCGGATTAAAGGTGCAGGTGCTGTATAAAAGCAGTCCATCGGGCTTGAGCAGTCCGGCCGCAGCCTGTAGCAAACGAAACTGCAGCTGCGGCAAGTTCTTGACCTCTTCCTGGCTCAGGCGCCATCTGGCGTCTGCACGGCGGTTTAAGACCCCCCATCCCGAACAGGGAGCATCCAATAGCACCCGCTCGGCCTGGGGAAGGTCCGGCTCAAGCTGTAATATATCGCTTTGCAGCGGGGTCACATGGTTGATCCCCAGCCTCCGGCAATTGGCTTTCAGCAGTTCCAGCTTATGGGAATGCCTTTCCACCGCTATTACTCTACCCCGGTCGCCCGTCATTTCAGCCACATGGGTGCTTTTGCCACCCACTCCGGCGCCGAGGTCATATACCAATCCCCCCGGAGGCGGTTCAAGAAGGGCCGCAGCCAGCATGGAACCTTCATTTTGCAGGTAGAACAGGCCCTGCTTATACGAATCGAGCTCGATGACGGGCTGTTTCAAATCTCTGATGTGGACTGACCAGGGGGTATAACTGCCCGCCTCAGCCCGCACTCCCTCTTGCTTGAGACGGTCCAACAGATCTTCCCGGCCAATCCGTAGCAGATTGCTGCGCGCCGCCACTTTAGGGGGGGAGTTTAAATAGATCAAAGCCCCCTCAACCTCGGCGCTATCTGTCAGGCTAAGGAATTCCCGCACCAGCCAGTCCGGATAGGAGTATTTGACCGCCAGATACTGCAATTCATCTTCAGCCGGGATTTGAATCTTCTCCCGGCTGCGCAAATAATTGCGCAATACCCCGTTTACCACCGCACCCAGCCTTTTTCCGGCTTTTAGGTTGGCCATTTTCACTGCGTCGTCTACGCAGGCATAATCAGGAATGCGATCCATAAACAGCAGCTGGTATAGTGAAATGCGCAGTATATTGCGCACCCAGGGCTGCTGTTTGGCGACCGGTTTGGCCAAAAACAAGTCAAGCACCCAATCCAGGTGCCTGACCATACGTACGCTTCCATTCACTATCTCGGTAACCAGGTGGCGGTCTACCCAGGCCAAGGTGCTCTTGCGCAAAGTGCGTTCCAAGGCCAGATTGGCATACTGGCCTTTCTCGAATACCTCGTATACGATCTGCAAGGCGGTCAAACGCGCCTGTTTACCTGAAGCTGCCGGGGTTGATTGGTTCCCGTCACGGGTTGAAGACTTTTTAATCGTCATTTCCCCCTGTAAAAATCAATAAATAATACAACAGGTTGGATACTGCGGAAATGGTGGCTGCTAAATAGGTTAAAGCCGCCGCTCCCAGGACTTGTTTTATCATGGGGATTTCATCGTTGCTCACCAAACCGGCCGAGCTCAGTTCGGCTACCGCCCGCTGCGAGGCGTTTATTTCCACCGGCAAAGTAACCACATGGAAAAGCACCACCAGGCTGAACAAGATGATTCCTCCCAGGATCAAGCTGGGGCTTCGCAAGATGAAACCCAGAAACAGTATGGGAAAGGATGCCGAGGACGCGAAATTGCTTACCGGCACTATACTGTGGCGCAGTTCCAGAAGTCCGTAACGCTGGTGGTGCTGAATAGCATGCCCGCTTTCATGGGCGGCCACACCTATAGCCGCCAAGGAATTGCTGCCGTAGACCGTTTCGGAAAGGCGCACCGCATGAGCCTGCGGATCATAATGGTCTGACAATGAGCCGGCTACAGCTTCAATGGCGATGCTGCCCATCTGATTGCGGCGCAGTATGGTCGCTGCGGCTTCCCGGCCGGTGATGCCCCTTTGGGATCTCACCTGCGAATATTTTTCGAAGGTGGATTTGATCTTAAACTGCGCATAAAGTGATAAAGCCAGGGCCGGTAAAATAAAAAGCAAATAAGTCATCAGAAGCCTCCTTTGCTAATTGTCAGCAGAGCTTTTTCTATCTCTGCCACGTCAACATCAGTATTCACACAAGGACCATTGGGTCTGCAGTTGAGCACCCCCAGGACTGGAAGTTCACCGGTGTCCTGAATTCCGGAGGACAAATCTCGTTCGCAGGCTATGGCGATTACCGCCTTGGGGTGGTTTTCTCTAATCCATTTTCTGGCCAGGGTGCCGCCGGTAGCGACTCGCAGTTTGACACGGTACCGCTCGGCTAATTCTCTTAAATCGCTGATTTTGCACTTCCCGCAATTCTTGCAGTTGTTGACATCTACCGTGATCTTGAACTTGCATTCCGAATTCTGCAGGCAGTGGGGCAGCAAGATCATTATATCCTGAGTTCTTAAAGCCAGTTTTTTATTCCCTACCAAATAGTTATTCACCGAAATATATGATTTGAGGATTTTTTCTTTTTCTATGCCAAAAAATTTGCCGGTCAACAAAGCCAGAGGAAACAGCATTTCATTGGCCCATTGGGTTAAGTTCTCCAGCGAGGGCACAGTTTTAGAGCGAATAATCATGATCACGATACCCAGAATGCCGATTCCCAAAATGGCAAATATCACCGCTGCTATAAGCGCCAGGCTCAAAAGTACCACCTGGTTGACCAGCGCTTCACGGTTGGCGAATAGGTACCAGACCAGAGCGGCTATCCCGATCACCATGATCAGGCTGACACTCAGCAGACCGATATAAAGACGTTTTTTGGCTTGCATCACCCAGCCCTCAGCTTCCCAGGATGAGGCCTGCTGGTATGCGCTGACCCGCCGCGAAATCGCGGGCCGGCATGCGCTTGCGGCCTTCTTTTTGCACTTCCAACAATTCCACCAGCCCCTGCCCGGTTTGCACCAGGAAACCGCTGCCGGTAGTCTTTACCAGACCCGGCGTACCTTCGTCGCTAAGGCTGGTCACCCGGCTCTTATAAACCTTGAGCTTGTTTCCCTCTATGGAGGTATAAGCGCCGGGCAGCGGACTCAAGGCCCGAATCTGATTATGAATTTGCTGGGCTGTCATCTGCCAGCAGATCAGTTCATCATTGCTTCTCAACACCGGTGCGTAGGTAGCCTGACTGGAGTCCTGTTTTTCTCGAGCCGCAGTACCGTCAGCGACGGCTGCGATTGTCTCCAGCAATAAATCAGCCCCCACCTCAGCCAACCTGTCGTGCAGTTCCCCATAATCGATATCACCGTCAATGGGCACTGTGGCTTTTTTTATCATGTCCCCGGTATCCAGACCCTGGTCCATGTACATGGTGGTCACCCCGGTCACGGCTTCCCCGGCCATCAGGGCGCGTTGTATGGGGGCCGCCCCCCGGTAACGGGGAAGTAAGGAACCATGTACATTGATGCATCCATGTACGGGCAGCGACAGGATACGCGCCGGTATGATCTGCCCGTAAGCCACCACTACAATCATTTCCGGCTGCCATTCGCTGATTTTGAGCAAGGCCGGCTCGGAGTCAATCCTGGCGGGCTGAAACACCTCCAGGTTTTGCTTGACGGCATACTCCTTTACGGGGCTAAAAGCTAGTTTATGCCCCCGCCCCCGTGGTTTATCGGGCTGGGTTATAACCCCCGCTATTTCCTGCCCGGATTCGAGCAAGGCTTGCAAGGCTGGCACCGCAAATTGTGCTGTTCCCATAAATACAATCTTCAATTCGAAATCCTCATCGTTCTCTCCTGGTTTCAATGGCCTTGTCAATGAACAGAATGCCGTCTAAATGATCAATCTCATGCTGCAAGGCCTTGGCCAATAAATCACTGCCCTCAATCTCGACTTCTTCACCCTGGCGGTTTAAACCCCGTACTTTGACATACAGGGAGCGTGACACCCGCCCTATTATGCCGGGTACACTCAAGCAGCCTTCAGTGCCGGTCTTCTCACCTTCCCGCTCGATTATTTCGGGGTTGATCAACTCAATAAACTGTTCCCCGGTATCAATCACGATCAGGCGTTTTAAGACCCCAATCTGCGGGGCTGCCAACCCCAGGCCCTCTTCAGCATAGAGGGTGTCGCGCATATTATCCAGAACCCGTAGTATGCCGTCATTGATTTTGGCGACAGCCGCGGAACGGGTCCGCAAGGTTTCATTGGGCAGTTTCAACACTTGGTATACAGCCATTAAACACTCTCCTTACATAACAACGGTTAGTTTTATTGCCCCTTTTTAGTCTATAAGGTTGACATCGGGTCTATATCTATCTCTATGCGCACACCCGGCGGATATTTCAACCGCTTGAGGGAGAGCCCAATACTGCTTAATAAAGAACGGTTTTGAGCTTTTATCATTATCTGTTGCCGGTATTTCCCGCGCAGACGGGAAATGGGGCAGGGTGCCGGCCCGAGAACCATGATCTGATCTTCTTTGGCATCTATTATCTCATAAATCCATGAAAAAATGTCTGCGGCTGTTTGCTGGGCCCGTTTTTCCTGTCCATCCCAAACCACTATACGCATGATATGGGTAAAGGGCGGGTATTGCAAAACCCTCCGCGACTCAATCTCGGTGCGATAAAAACTTTCGTAGTCCTGGGCGGCAGCCATCTGGATCACTGCATGCTCGGGATTGTAGGTCTGTATCAAAACCTCTCCCGGGTCTTGCCCGCGTCCGGCCCGTCCGGATGCCTGTACCACCAGCTGCAGGGTGCGTTCGTAGGCACGAAAATCGGGCAGGTTAAGGGTAATATCGGCATCCACGATACCGACCAGGCTTACTCCGGGATAATCCAATCCTTTGGCTACCATCTGGGTGCCGATCAAGATATCTATCTGGCGCGTTTTCATACTATTTAATATGCTTTTTTGAGCCCCGGACTTGCGACTGCTATCCATATCCAGGCGTCCGACTCGAGCGTCGGGAAATAAGGCGGCTGCTTCTGCTTCCACTTTTTGTGTGCCATAACCCAGAGGGCTAAGAGCCGGCAGGCCGCAGGCAGGGCAGACCTCAATTACCTCCTGTTGGTAATCGCAGTAATGGCATAAATAACCATTGCTGTCCTGATGATAGCTCAATGACACTGCACAGTGCGGGCACATAAGACTTTGGCCGCACATACGGCATATAGTTACCGGTGAATAACCACGCCGGTTCAAGAACAGTATGGTCTGTTGGCCTTGCTCCAATCGTGCGGATATAGCCTCCCTGAGTTCAGCCGATATCGCACTATGCCGCCCCTGACGATAATGCCGGCGCATATCTATAATCGTCACCCGCGGCAAACGGGCGGGGGCGATGCGGCCTGACATAGTCAATAGCCTGTACTCGCCCTTTAGAGCTTTATAATAGCTTTCCAGTGCCGGGGTGGCACTGCCCATTATCACTGTCGCCTGCTCCAGCCGGGCCCGGGCCAGAGCAACCTCCCGCGCATGGTAACGCGGGGTTTCTTCCTGTTTGTATGTGGATTCGTGCTCTTCATCCAGTATAATCAGGCCCAGCCGGGTCAGCGGAGCAAAGAGCGCTGAGCGGGTGCCCAAAACCACCTGGGCGCGCCCGTCTTGAATCTGCAGCCAGGCCCGATAACGCTCGCGGTCCGGCATTTGACTGTGCAGCACCACCAAGTCCGGAAAGCGAAGGCGATAAACCTGTTCCAGATGCCTGGTCAATGCTATTTCGGGGACCAGCATGATAGCTTGCCGGCCGCAGTCTATCACTTTTTGAATAGCTTGAAGATAGACCTCGGTTTTCCCGCTGGCTGTAACCCCGTGTAAAAGCCAGGCGGTAAACCGGCTTTTTTCCAGACTGGGCTCAAGCGCAGTCATAACTGCCTGCTGTTCTGCGGTCAAAATTTGTTTCCCGGCTGCAGCAACAGCTGCGGGGGCGGTCAGGCGCAGCCAGCCTTTTTTCAGCAAAGCCTCCAGGCTGGATTTGGGCACTATTTTTTCCAGAGCCCGGGCCTCGACTAAACCCTTTTGCCGGCAGATATGCAAAGCTTCAGCCTGCCGGGGGGCTTTTTTGGATAATAAAGCTTCATCCTTTTCCGGGTCAAAGTCGCCAAGCGCGTAATATCGCTCCGGCAGCGGCGTCTGCATTTTATAATAACTGGATAGTGTGATCCAGCCTTGTTCCGCCAAAAACTGCAGCTCATCCTGGCCTAAAAGGGTTAAAGCCTGTTGATATCCCAAAGGCCCGAAACACCACAGCTGCTCCATGAGCTCCCTGGCGGAGGAGCTGATTTCCCGGCTGTCATGCCTCTCATCAGGCTCTACCAAGGGCACTACCACCTGCCCTCGCTTGCGGTGCAGGGGTCTGGGCAGCATGGCGCCTAAGGCTACTGAAAGCGGGCATAAATAGTCGGCAGCCATCCATTGAGCCAGGTCCAGCATCTTGGCGTTGATGACGGCCTGTTGATCGAGTACCTGCAAGACCGGCTTCATGGCCTGCCCTATATCCGGGGCGCCATCGGCCACTACATAGCCTTCAGCCACATGGGCCCCCAGTTTAACCAGAACGCGCCTGCCAAACAGCTCCTGCTCGGTTATATGATCAGGCACCCGGTAGGTCAGATAATTGTCCATTCGGGAACTGGGCAGATTAATGAGAACTTGCACACAACGCATTTCTCAGATCCTTTTCCGTTGATGGGTGGCAAAAAACGAGACCGCAGATGGATGCGACCCAGCCCCGGGGGCTGTTGACGTCGTCATGAACCTGCGGCACAGTCTTCATTTAAGACTATATCTATAATCCGGCCTGCTGTCTTAACGCCTCGGCTTTGTCGATATGCTCCCAGGTGAAATCGGGATCATTGCGGCCAAAGTGGCCGTAAGCCGCAGTCTTTTTATAAATCGGCCTTCTTAACTGTAGATCCTTTATGATGGCCCCGGGGCGGAGATCAAAATTATTCTCTATCAACTCAATTATTTTCTCATCGGAAATCTTGCCGGTGCCGAAAGTCTCAACCCTTACCGATACCGGGCGGGCCACCCCGATGGCGTAAGCCAGCTGAATCTCGCAGCGATCGGCTATTCCGGCTGCAACGATGTTCTTGGCAACATAACGGGCCGCATACGCAGCCGAACGGTCTACTTTGGTGGGGTCCTTTCCGGAAAAGGCCCCGCCTCCATGGCGGGCCATACCGCCATAAGTATCAACGATGATCTTGCGTCCGGTCAGCCCGCAGTCTCCCTGCGGACCGCCTATCACAAAACGGCCGGTCGGGTTGATATAATAACGGGTATTCTCATCCAACATGGCTGAGGGTACAACCGGCTTTATGACATGCTCCAAAACATCCTTCTCAATTGTGGCATGATCCACTTCCGGATGGTGCTGGCAGGAAACCACGACGGTGTCGATGCGCACCGGCTGGTTGTCGACATACTCCACGGTAACCTGTGTCTTCCCGTCGGGGCGCAGGTATTTGATGATCTGTTGATTGCGCACCAAAGAGAGCCGCTGTGCCAGCTTATGGGCCAGTGATATCGGCATGGGCATCAACTCTTCAGTCTCATTGCTGGCATATCCGAACATCATCCCCTGGTCGCCTGCGCCCAGGTTTTCCTGATCATTATCCTTAATATCACCGGCTTTGGCTTCCCAAGACCGGTCTACCCCCAGGGCTATGTCGCCAGATTGTTCGTCTAAAGAGGTAATTACAGCACAGGTCTCCGAATCGAAGCCAAATTTAGCACGAGTATAACCGATACCCCGAACGGTTTGCCTTACCAGCTTGGGAATATCCACATAGCAGTCAGTGGTAATTTCCCCTGAAACCATGACCAACCCGGTGGTTACAAGGGTTTCCGCCGCCACCCGGCCATAGGGATCCTGGGCCAGAATGGCATCCAGTATGGTGTCGGAAATCTGGTCCGCAATTTTATCGGGATGCCCTTCAGTCACAGATTCGGATGTAAATAAAGTCTTGGTCACCCTGGCTCATCTCCTTAATAATGGTTTACATCAGATCGATCACTTTATCGATAATGGCAGCGGCCACATCTCTCTTACTCATCTTGGGCAAAGCTTCGATCTCGCCATTGCAGTCAATCATGGTCACTATGTTGGTGTCAATGGCAAATCCAGCGCCCTCCATGGTGATGTCATTGGCTACAATAAAATCCAGATTTTTGGCAGCCAGCTTCTTGCGGGCATTATCCAATACATTTTCGGTTTCAGCGGCAAAGCCTACCATTATCTGGCCGGGTTGCTTGTTGGCCCCCAGGGTTTTAAGGATATCGGGAGTCCCTACCAGTTCGAGTACCAGGGTTTGACCTTTATCGCCAGTTTTCTTTATCTTCTGATCCGCCGCCCGGGCTACAGTGAAATCTCCTACTGCCGCTGCGCCGATTATTATATCGCAGGCCGGCTGGTATTTAACCATAGTTTCACACATCTCCTCGGCTCCCCAGACTGAAACCAGCTTAACCCCTTCCGGCGGGCTTAAATGAGTCCGTCCGCTGACCAGTATCACGTCAGCTCCGCGCATAACCGCTTCTTCGGCAATGGCATATCCCATTTTACCGGTGCCGCGGTTAGAAATAAAACGCACCGGGTCAATGTTTTCACAGGTTGTCCCGGCATTTACCAGAACTCTTTTTCCCATTAGATCAGTTCGCGGATACAACAAGTGTTTGATCTGTTGATATATAAGATCGACCTCGGGGAGCCGGCCTTCACCCGTAACCCCGCAGGCCAGCAGTCCGGTTCCGGGATCCATAAAATGAACGCCCGCATTAATGAGCTTTTTAATGTTCTCCTGCACCATGGTATTCCTGTACATATTGGTGTTCATGGCGGGAACCACCAGAACCGGCGCGGTGTTGGCCAGAACTATGGTGGAGAGCAGATCATCCCCCCAGCCGTGAGCCATCTTGGCGATAAAATTGGCGGTAGCGGGTGCAATCACCAATAGATCTAATTGCTCCGCCACTCCGATATGCTGCACCTTCCATTCCTGTGACTGTGCCCACATATCAGTCAATACCTCTCGCCCTGACATGGTCTTCATCGTCAAAGGGGTGATAAACTGTGTGGCCCCTTCCGTCATGATGACAATGACATCAATACCCTGGTCATCCTTTTTTAATTTGCTGATCAGGTCTGCAATTTTATAAGCCGCAATGCTTCCGGTTATACCTATTCCTACTGTCTTTGGCATGTCAGGCCTCCTTGAGCGTAGCATCCGGCAGTAGTTCCACACTTATCTTGCCCTGGCTGATCTCTTCCAGCGCTTCTGTGACCATGGTGGATAAACGGTTGTTCTCATTGCTCTTGTTTTGTTCTGCCAACACCCGGGCGCGCTTGGCTACCGCCACCACGACCGCGTATTTGCTGGACGCAATCTGCATAATATCTTTGGTAGAAGGAGGTATCATGAGCAATCACTCCAGATTCAAGTTTTTCCTTTTACAACGTTCCGCAGTAATAATTGAACGAACTTTTTCAACCGCGTCCTCGATGCGGTCGTTTACTACCACATAATCATAGTATTTCATATGGGACATTTCCTCTTGGCAGGCTCCTAGCCGGATTTGAATACTCTGCTCGGAGTCGTTGCCCCGGCCGCACAAGCGCCTGGAAAGCTCTTCAACCGTGGGCGGGGAAATAAAAATAAATACCCCTGCGGGCATTTTTTTCTTGACCTGCAAAGCCCCTTGAATGTCGATCTCCAATAACACGTCATTTCCCTGTGACAGCATGGCGGTCACAAAATCTTGGGGCGTACCGTAGAGGTTGCCATAAACCGAAGCCCATTCCAACAGTTCACCATTGTCTATCATCTGTTGAAAACGGGCCGGGGTGGTGAAGAAATAATCCTGGCCATCGATTTCGCCCTCCCGCGGCGGACGGGTCGTCGCAGAAATGGAAATCTGCATATCATCAACTTGCGGCAAAACCGCGCTCCTTACTGTGCCTTTGCCTACTCCGGACGGCCCGGATATTACAAAGAGGATGCCCTTTCTGGTGATCAATTACAAACACTTCCTAATAAGGTTAGACTTCTTCATTGATATCCTTGGAAGTCAGACGATTGGCAACCGTTTCCGGCTGAACGGCTGAAAGGATCACGTGTGCGCTGTCAGCTATGATAACCGCCCTGGTTCTGCGGCCGTAAGTGGCATCAATGAGGATGCCCTTTTCTCTGGCTTCCTGAATAATCCTTTTGATCGGCGCTGATTCAGGGCTGACTATCGCAACGATACGATTGGCAGCAACTATATTGCCGAATCCGATATTAACTAATTTGATATCCATATTACCCGGATAAACCGGTTCACCTCCTAGTTATTCAATATTTTGCATTTGTTCGCGAATCTTCTCCAGTTCTGCTTTGACTTCAACCACTACACGATTCATCTCCAGGTCATTGGCCTTAGAAGAAACCGTATTGATCTCACGGAACATCTCCTGTACCAGGAAATCGCATTTACGTCCTACCGATTCGTTCGAATTCATTAATTCTTCCAAATGCATAACATGGCTTTTAAGCCGAACCAATTCTTCAGTAACATTGATTCGATCGGCGAATAATGCGGCTTCCTGCAGTATACGCTGTTCATCGACGGCTTCATTGGCAAGCATTTCGGTGATACGGCTTTTCAGCTTGGTCTGGTATTCCTGCACAACTAGCGGGGAGCGGGCTTCCAAATTCTCAACGGCCCGTAAAATCCCCTCATTACGCGCCAGAATGTCCCGGGTCAGGTTGATGCCTTCGCGGGTGCGCATTTCGATCAGGCTCGTCAACGCTTGGCCTATAGCCTCTTTTACCACCTGCCACACCATCTCCAGGTTTTCTTCCTCATCCTCCAGGCTGAAAACCTCAGGTAGCCTAAATACGTCAATTACGCTTATTTCCGGTGAAATATTTAGATTTTCTGCTAATTCCTTCAAATAGTTATAATAAGCTAAAGCCAATCCTTTGTCAACCTTAATAGCCCGCCGCGAATCATCGGTTTTTTCAATGGTCAAGCTGATTTCGATACGCCCCCGGGTGAGCTGATTTTTTATCTCTTCCTTGACCTTTTCCTCCAGGATGCTGTAGCGCCGCGAGGTTCGTATATGAACATCCAGAAAACGGTGGTTGACACCGCGCATCTCACAGCTGACTACATAACCTTGACCGCGGATCTGGCTGCGACCAAAGCCGGTCATACTTCGTACCATGCTGCACAACCCTTCTATTGATAGTAAATGAGATTCGGCAAATTATCCCACCGAATGCCTATTATTATACACTATTAAGAAAAGGTATGCCCACGAATTGACTATATTAGTCACGCGGCTAGCCAGCGCGGGCTCAAGACCTGCTTCCACAGATAGTTTAAATAACGCCACAATAGCTTGCTGCCGGTTAAGGTGAGAATGAAAAGCCATTGCCAGCCATTGAGGGCGCAGGTGGAGAAAATGCTCTGCAAAGCCGGCACATATAAGACTGAAAGATGCATGGATATGGAAACACCTACCGCCATGACTAAAAAGCGGTTGCCGAAAAAGCCCAGCTCGAATGGTGAGTAGCGTTCAGAGCGGCACTCGAATACATAAGACAACTGCGCGAAAACCAGTGTGGTTAAAGCCATGCTGCGGGCCAGAATGAGCGGCTCGGCAAGATTGAGCCAGGAGGCTGCGGCCATGCCCACAACAAAGGCCAGGAGGGTGACTGCTGCAATATAGGAGCCCCGGCCAACGATGATCCATCCCAACCTCCGGGCAAAGATATTTTCATTGCGCGGGCGGGGCCGCTGGTTCATAATACCCGGTTCGGGCGGCTCCAGGCCCAAAGCCATCGCCGGCAAACCATCGGTTACCAGGTTTACCCACAGGATTTGAATAGGCAGCATAGGCATGGGCATAGCCAATAGGGAGGCCAGAAACATCACCAGAACTTCACCGATATTGCAGCCCAACAGATAGCGGATGAATTTGCGGATGTTATCGTAAATGGCCCGCCCTTCGTGCACCGCTTTAACAATGGTGGAAAAATCATCGTCGGTCAGAATCATTGCCGCGGCTTCTTTGGTTACATCAGTACCGGTGATTCCCATGGCGACGCCGATATCAGCCGCCTTCAATGCCGGAGCGTCATTAACGCCGTCACCGGTCATTGCTACCACATGCTGCCGGGTTTGCAAGACTTTTACGATGCGATGTTTATGCTGCGGCGAAACCCGGGCAAAAACCCGTGATCCTACCGCACCGGCATAAAGCTCCTGGTCTCCCATGTTATCGATTTGAGGTCCGGTAATAACCGCCCCGCCGCCAATACCTACCTGTGCAGCGATGGCCCGGGCAGTAAGGGGATGGTCACCGGTGATCATCACCGGGATGACTCCGGCCTGTGTACACTGCTGTACAGAGTGGACTACTCCCGGCCGGGGCGGATCCACAATCCCGCAGATACCGAGCAGAATTAAATTTGATTCCAAATCGTTGTCACTTATGGTTTCGGTTTCCTTCAGACTTACCTCGCGAAAGGCAAAACCCAGAACCCGCATGGCCTCATTTGCCCACTCATCCTGCAGCAGCCGCAGCTCTTCCCGGTTTTCAGGCCTGATGGGGATGGCATGACCCTTTGCCATCACCATCGTACACTGGGGCAAAAGTGCGTCCAAAGCGCCTTTGGTCAGCACCTGCGGGTTGCCCTCGCCTACAGTGACCACACTCATCATCTTGCGTTCCGAGTCGAAGGGATACTCCCTGACCCGGGTGCGCTCCCTTTCGCTAAGCCCGGCTTTTATGGCTAAAACCTTTAAGGCTCCTTCAGTGGGGTCTCCTTGTATGATATCTTCACCATAAAGCTTATCTGTATAAGCATTGTTGCAATAATAGGCTGCCTGCAGCAACTGTTTTAAAGTTTGATCGGCTGTGGGCAGAAAAGGCTGCCCATTCCATAAGAACTCACCTCTAGGGGAGTAGCCTTCGCCTTTCACCTCGACCAGCCTTTCCAGAGTCGCTACTTTTTTGACCGTCATCTTATTCTGCGTCAGGGTTCCGGTTTTGTCAGAACAGATTACAGTGGTGCAGCCCAGGGTTTCGACCGCGGAAAGGCGTCTTACAATGGCGTGGTTTTTAGCCATGCGCTGTACTCCCAGGGCTAAGACGACTGTGACAATGGCCGGCAAGCCTTCGGGAATAGCGGCCACTGCCAGACTGATTCCGGTCAAGAGCATGGTGATCAGATCTTCGCCTCTGTATATTCCCAGCACAGCTACTGCGCAGCACACCAGGAGGCAGATGATGATCAGCATTTTGCCCAGCTGATCGAGTTTTATCTGCAGCGGGGTGGGGGCTGGCTTGGTTTCTGCAATCATCTGCGCAATCTGTCCCATTACAGTGCGCATACCGGTGTCAACTACTATGGCAGTGCCCCGTCCGCGGGTAACTGCAGTGCCCATAAAGGCCATGTTAACCTGATCCGCCATAGGAGTTGAGGCCGGCAGAATTTGATGGGCCTGTTTGCCAACCGGGATGGATTCGCCGGTTAACGGGGCTTCATCGATCTCCAGATTACTGGTTGCGGCCAGACGCAGATCAGCCGGAACCTTGTCTCCCGTTTCCAAGAAAACCACATCTCCTGGAACCAATTCAGCGGCTGGTATTTTACAGCGCTGACCCTCCCTCAAGGCCATGGCATAAGGTGAAGCCATTTTCTTTATTTCGTCCAGGGAACGTTCAGCGCGATATTCCTGGACAAAACCCAGGAGGGCATTTAAGATCACAATTGCCATGATGGTAATGGCATCCGCCATATTGCCAACCAGTCCGGAAATGACCGTTGCGCCTAGCAACACCAAAACCATGGTGTCGGTAAACTGGCTCAGCAATATGGCCAGGGGGTTTTGTTTATGTCCTTGCTCCAGGATATTGGGATAGATTTTCTGCAGGTTTCGAACTTGCTGCGCAGAGAGCCCGCTTTCAAGTCCAGTGTGAAGTTTTGATACAGTTTGTTGGACAGAGGTTTGGTGCCACAGTGTTTGACTCATGATAGGCCCCCGTTTGCTTTTTTAGAATAGTTATTCAAGCAATCGGGGCGTAAGAACGGGAGACATGCTGGAGGATTCTTGACAACTCTTGCCAGATCAGCCGTCTGCAGATGTGAATCCTTGTCAAGGGCTTTTTATCTTGTAGATGTACAAGCAGGAGAGACCGGCCTGGCAAGGCCTAAGGGTTGTTCCAAACCGGTAAATAAAAGCCGTATTTTAAGCGGAAAACGCTGCAGCCAGTTGTTGGCACTCGCCTTCGCCAAAATACTGTTCATTCACGGCAGTAATAAAATAGCGCTGGTTGGAGAGATAAGACCGGCCTGGCTCAGGTAAATCAAAGATACCGTAACTCTTGAGCACAAATTCACTGACCCGCTCGCCCATGAGCAGGACAAAATGCGGATTCAATATATCGATTTCTTCGATTAAATAGGCCAAGCAGTGCAATATCTGTGTGGTGTCGGGTGTAACCGGCACTCCGTTGCAGGGCTGTTTGGTCAGTATGCAGTTGTAGTCTTTATCCAGGAGTTTGCTTGGAGTATAACAGCATACACTATGCCGGGTTGAGCAAGCCTTGGGGGTGCAGCGCGTCATGAAGGTGTGATAAATCTTTTTAACACCCAGGCAGTTTTTAAGCAGCCTGCGCAGTTCTATGATCTGTTCCAAATCGCTGGTATACTGGTTTTCGCCTTCGAATACAATCATTATATCGGGAGACAACTCCCCCTTACCCATAGCCGGCCGACGCACACAATGCAGTTGTTCAGGGCAGCGTCTGCAGTCACAAATTCTATCCTCTAAAGCGATTATACGGCGAATATTCTCTTCCCTCAGCCCATTAGCCAATATTAATCCTCCCCGCCCCTGGATCTTCTCTTCTATCTATTACTAATTAGGGTCGTTCTACTCGGGAAGTGGTCTCAGTCTATTTTATAGAGGTATTCTCTGGTACGCTGGTTTATGCCCCAGGTCGCGTCTGACAATTTATTGGTTATGTAGCTGCGCAGGTTATCATCCAATTCAGGATCAATCTTGTCCATGATCAGGTAAAACACACGCAGAACATCATTCATATTCATCATCAGGCGCCTGGCAGGAGCCTTCTTCAATATGTCTTCTTTTCTGCCATAAAAAGATATCATCCTCTTTATAACCCAGAGGATTTCCACATTAGACCAGGACTTTTGCTGTAATAATTCATCAAGCAAAGCATCCGGTCCTTTGTTATACTCGCGTTCTTCCATGGCTTTCCATTCCAGGCTGCCAAAAATGGTTTGCGGCAAGAAAAATATGGATTCGGTCTCGTCTGGCAAATTGTATTCCCCCATTTATGGAATTATGCGTTTGGCACCGTAATAGGTTCTGGCATAGAAGCCCTCTGACAACGATGAATAAATCACTCCACCACTGCTCGGCGAACTGGAGTGGATGAACTGCCCGCTGCCGGTATATATCCCCACATGGTCGATACTGGAGTTATAGCATTTAAAGAAGACTAAATCTCCAGGCTGCAGGTTGCTTTTAGCCACAGCTGAACCTAATCCATATTGGGCTGCAGCAGTACGCGGCAGGTTGTATCCATTCTGTTTGTATACATACTGTGCGAAACCGGAACAATCAAAACCTCCGGGGCCGCTGCCGCCATATTTATACGGGGTGCCCAGGTATTGCGCAGCTGTTTTGAGTATACGCATTGCATCACTGGGTGCTCCGGAACGAGATACTGCAACCGGTTCAGGAAGAATGCGCAAAGTAACCCCTGCATCTAGGATGTCACTTTGAAGATTATTTATTTGCATCAGGTAGGGAACCGATATGCCAAACTGTGCAGCTACCTTGGCTAGGCTGTCTCCGGGTTGAAGCACATACTGTTGTTCCGATGGAGAAGTCGTTTGAGCCGCAGCGGGAGGGGTGGTTTCGGGAACAACAGTCGTAGGAGAAGCTTGGGACGGGGCTTTTTTGACCAGAAGGGTTTTGCCGACCTGTATTAAATCGTTCTGCAACCCGTTCATGGCCTTGAGTTCGTCCACCGTCATGCCAAACTTAAGGGCAATACTGCCCAGACAGTCACCGGGTTGGATCACATATGCCGCATTTCCTGAAACGGCCGGAGCAATGGCACTAGTCGAACTGCTGGAGCTGCTGAGCTTTAATACATCACCGATTTGAAGATTGTCGCTTTGCAGCTTATTTAATGTTTTAAGATATTCAACTGTCACACCATTTTGATTGGCAATTTTCCATAACGAATCACCAGATTGCACTGTATAGGTCAATGGTTGAGCATTGGTCAGGGCCACGGAGGAACCAACCCATAATAAAGCGCTTAGTGAAATTGCTACAATTTTTCTCAAGATGTCCTACCCTTTCCAGAATATTACCAATAATGTAGTATATTCTACAGGGCAAGGAAATCTTCCTGCAGGGAAGGAGATTTTATTGTCTTTTTAGATTTAATTCGCTATAATAAGTCCTGATTTTCGCCATGTAGTCGGGGTTGACGCCGCAATATCCCAGGCGGTTTCGCCAGGTTTCACCGGGGTTGCCATGGAAATCGGAACCCCCGGTCACCAATATGCCCCTTTGTTCTGCCAGGGCGATAAAATATCCGGTTTCCTGAACAGTGTGCTCGGGATAAAAAACCTCCAGGCCTTCCACTCCCATATCCAGTATCTGGGCTACTAATTTGGGTTGCCGCAACAGTCCGGGATGAGCCAGAACGCTTATACCCCCGGCGGCATGGATCAAATCTATAGCCTTTTCCGGAGTAAATCTGTAGCGCGGCACATAAGCCGGGCGGCCCCTGCCGATATACTTGTTGAAGGCCTCTCGAATCGAGAAAACATAGCCTTTTTCCATCAAGGCCATGGCTACATGAGGCCGGGCAATCAGATCTTTCTGGGCCAGCTTCTGCACCTGTTCAAAAGTTATGGCATAACCCATATCCCGCAAGCGAGCTACCATGCGTTGAGCCCGTTCGAAGCGGGCCGCTTTGATCAGTTCAAGATCTTTAAGCAGCTGCCGGCATTGAAAATCCACAAAATACCCCAGAATATGTATTTCTCCATCTTCAACTTCCGTGTTCAGTTCAATGCCAGAAATCAATTCCAGATCAAGCTGTTCAGTTTCCAGGCAAGACCAGGCAGCCGGCAGGCCTTCTACAGTATCATGGTCGGTTATGGCGATTCCCGGCAAACCCATCCGACACGCCTGACGAAGCACTTCGGCTACCGGCAACACGCCATCTGAAGCACTGGTGTGAACATGCATATCATAAAACATACGTTTACCTCTTAAATAATTAGCTTGGGGTCAGATTGTTTTTAACCTGTTTAATAGATTATATAATACATGGCCTGCTCATGCAGCGAATACCTTACTCAGGAAAACCGCAGCATTGTCGTGCAGGATGGCCTCTACTTCCTGATGAGTAAAACCGCGCCCGTTAAGCCCCGCTGCCAATAGCGCATAATCTTCAACACCGCTTAATAGCAATTCGTCAGCCCCGTCGAAATCAGAACCCAGAGCGACATGTTCAACCCCGACCAAAGACGAAATATAATCGATATGATCCAGCAGACGGTTCAGATTGGGATTATTGGTATCAACAAAGTCCGGGACCAAGTTTACACCGATGATACCCCCATGCTCGGCCAGGGTCATGATCTGATGATCGCTCAAGTTGCGGGGATGGTCGCATATGGAGCGCGCATTGGCATGTGAGACCATTACCGCCGGACTATATCGTTCCAGGGCTTGATAATAACTGGTCTCCCCCACATGGGCCAGGTCTAAAATACTTCCCACAGCCTCCATCTCATTGAGCAGACGCTGGCCAGCGGAAGTCAAACCGGCAGGATCAGGATCTAAAACCCCGCCGGCAAAAGCATTGTTATAATTCCAGGTTAATCCCAGACTGCGCACCCCCATATGATGAAACAACGGCCAAAGGCCGGGGTCTTGGCCCAGCGCATCCGCTCCTTCCAGATGCAGGATAAGGGCCATTTCATCTCCGGCCCGGGCTCTGGCCAGATCCTCATATCCTGCAATCGCCCGGGCCTTTACCGGCCCGCTCAGATTGGCCCGGAAACAAGCGATCTGCTGCAAAATCGCCCTTAAAACCGCATTATCGTCCTGGTTATGGCTGAATAGGGCCAGGAATTGCGCTGTCACCCCGGCCTCTAAAGCCCTGTCAACATCAAAGTGAAATGGATTGCGCCGCAGCGAATAACCGCTATTGACCAGCTTTGATAAAGTGTCGCAATGCAAATCAATCAATACACTACCTCCCGTTGCTCCATGGCGGGCCATGGGTTTGATCTTCAAAAACAAAAACCTGCTAAGAGCAGGTTAATAGTTTGATATCTCTAGTTTCTTTGGAACAAGCTTGACTGAACCATTTATCTGGGCTCGATTATGAGCTTTATCGCAGTTCTCTCCTCGCCGTCTATCATAATATCAGTAAAGGCCGGTATGCATATCAGATCCATACCGCTGGGAGCAACGAATCCTCGCGCTATTGCTATTGCCTTAATTGCCTGGTTAATTGCACCCGCTCCAATGGCTTGTATTTCTGCAGCTCCTTTTTCTCTAAGAACGCCTGCGAGTGCTCCTGCCACAGAATTTGGACTGGATTTAGCTGAGACTTTTAATACTTCCATCTAATAACCTCCTCCTCATATCTTTATATATAGACGCGTTGCTCTCCTACATCTATATTCTAAATGGAAGTATCAATTCCTCCTTTTGGCAATAAATGTGTTGGATAAATTTTCACATTTATTCGCTCAGTATCTTCGAGATTCTCATGATTTTGCCGACCTGGTGGGAATCATCATCCAGCGTCAGGACCACCCCTTCCAACTGCACCTTCCCGCCGGCTACTTCCAAACGAACCGGTCTCCCGGTAAGAAATTTCTGCAAAACCTGTTCTTTTTTCATACCCAGAACGGATTCATAGGGGCCGGTCATGCCTAAATCGGTTATGTATGCGGTTCCCTGGGGCAGGATGCGCTCATCGCTGGTCTGAATATGGGTATGGGTCCCCAAAACCGCCTGAACCCGGCCATCAAAATAATAACCGAAGGCTACCTTCTCCGAGGTGGCTTCGGCATGAAAATCCACGATTATGATATCAGCCTGGTCCTTAATATCAGCCAATGCATCATCAACAGCAATAAATGGGCAATCGAGCGGAGGCAGGAACACCCGGCCCGAGGCGTTGATCACTGCTATTCTGGTATTAAAACCCGCAGTGTAGACGTGGTATCCTTGACCGGGGCAGGGGCCGGGATAATTCAACGGCCTTACCAAACGGGGCTCATCGTCGATAAATCGCAGGATATCTTTGTTATCCCATACATGATTGCCCATCGTAAGTACATCGATTCCCATAAAAAGCAGTTCTTCCATGACATCTCCGGTTAAGCCCCGGCCTCCGGAGGCATTCTCCGCATTGGCAATCACAAAATCAATCTGGTACTGCTGCTGCACGGCAGGCAGCAGAGCCTTGACAGCGCGCCGTCCAGGCCTTCCCACAATGTCTCCAATGACTAAAATGTTCAAAATCCAACCCTCACTTATTAAAGACCAATACCCTCCCCCCTTCACGATAGGAGAGAAAACGATTGGTCTCAGCATCTTCTCTGCTTATCTTCTGTATTAAGTTCCTTTTTACCTTCCGCTTAACCGATTCTTCTACCTCCATATTGGTGCTGTCGCGGTAGATCTGATTCTTGAAGGCATCTGCCAGGAGTCCGATGAACAGCTCGGTTTCCTCTTCGCAAATGCTGTAGCTGTCCCGATGGTAGCGCAATAAAATGAGCCCGGGCGCATAATGTCGATATTCCAAGCTAATCCACCGGGGCTCGGTTCCTTTAATACTATGAAACAATTTCACAGCAGCAACAACCTGCTGCTCAAATTCGGCTTGTTTTTCTGGACTCAATTCTCCTTGCAGTGCGGCCTCAAAGATCAACTGTTCCTGATCGGCTTCATATCTCACAGCACTTAGCTCCGGATAATTCAGGCTGGCACTTATAAAGACATCCAGACCGGAATCCTGATACATATGTATTTTCTCCTTAAACTGCGTAATATAAACGAATTCTGCAATGGGGGGAGAAATCCTGCTGCTAGAAATATGTAAAATATAGAAAACAGGGCTTTGTCAAGCCCTGTTTCCATTTTTTTGGTTTAGAGGAAAACTTATTTGGCATATTCCACCGATCGGGTTTCCCGGATAACGATCACCTTGATCTGTCCGGGATAATCCAGATCCTGTTCCACCTTGCGGGCGATATCACGGGCCATATTGATGGCGTGCAAGTCGTCAATCTGATCCGGCTTGACAATGATACGCACTTCGCGTCCGGCCTGAATGGCAAAAGATTTATCAACGCCTTCAAAGGAATCGGCCAGGTTCTCCAGTTTTTCCAGGCGTTTGATATAGGCTTCCAGGGTCTCGCGGCGGGCCCCGGGGCGGGATGCCGATATGGCATCGGCAGCCTGAACCAGGATAGCCTCAATGCTCTCAGGTTCAATATCGCTGTGATGTGCGGCGATACCATGAATTACCTCTTTGTTCTCCCGGTATTTTTTGGCCAGTTCTACCCCGATCTCAACATGAGGCCCGGCTATCTCGTGGTCAACCGCCTTGCCGATGTCATGCAGCAAACCGGCGCGTTTGGCCAGGGATACATCGACCTCTAATTCCGCAGCCATTACGCCTGCCAGATGCGCAACCTCCACTGAATGCTTCAACACATTTTGGCCATAGCTGGTCCGATATTTGAGTCTGCCTAACAGCTTGATCAGCTCCGGATGCAGATTGTGCACCCCCACCTCAAAGGCGGCTCCTTCTCCGGTTTCACGAAGCTCTTGCTCCAGCTCTTTCTGGGCCTTTTCCACCATTTCCTCTATGCGGGCAGGGTGAATTCGGCCGTCGGAAACCAGATTAGAAAGGGCTTTTCGAGCTATTTCACGGCGTATGGGGTCAAACGAAGAGAGAATGACCGCTTCCGGGGTATCGTCTATAATCAGATCCACCCCGGTCTGGGTTTCAAAGGTTCTGATGTTTCGTCCTTCCCTCCCGATAATACGGCCTTTCATTTCATCATTGGGGAGGGCCACCACGGACACAGTAGTTTCAGATACTACATCCGCAGCACATTTTTGAATCGCCAGCGAGACAATATTCTTGGCCCGTTTATTACCCTCTTCGCGGGCCTCTGCTTCCAGGTTTTTGATTACGCTAGCCGTTTCCTGGCGAATTTGTTGTTCAACATTATATAAGAGTAAATCTTTGGCCTCTTCGGAAGTCAACCCGGATAGCCTTTCTAATTCCTTGAGTTGCTGCGACATCACGGTTTGCAAATCCTGGTTGGTCTTTTCCGCATCTCTGATCTTTTCCTGCAACTGGCTTTCCTTTTTCTCCACATTCTCGTTCTTTCTGTCCAGTTGCTCTTCTTTTTGGATCAAGCGCCTCTCCAGCCGGTCCAGTTCACGTCGTCTCTCCCGGATCTCCTTCTCAGCTTCCTGGCGGTTGCGGTGCAGTTCCTCCTTGCCTTCCAGCAAGATTTCCTTTTTGCGGGCTTCGGCCGCTTTGCTGGCCTCGTCTACGATGCGTAAAGCTTCTTCTTCTGCTGCACCGAGCCGGCTTTCAGCTATTAAGCGTCGGCCATAATAACCGGCAATCAAACCAATGGCCAAAGAAAGGGTTATAACAATAAACTGCAATAAAGTATTGATTCGTCTTCACCTCCTTAAATTTATTCAAATATACACAGCAGTAAATTGCGGACAAATTAAAAAACCAGGCTGCACACCTGGCTTTTTGAAGTATCTCATCTTGTTTTCGCTAACGATAACGGCAGGGGCGGATGGAGAATCCTCTCTCCCAGAATTCCATCACAACATCAAAAACCGTTATAGCAAGCTTGCTCAACCTACAAGACATCTTTTAGATATATTTAAATGTCAGGCTCATTCCCCAAACTTGTCTGCCTGCTTATTGCTCTTCATCAGAGTAAATATATATAAATCTGGCCGTCTTTTTGGTCAAGGTTATTCATTAGACAGGATACTTCTACCAGAGTCCTATCTAAATTCTATTTACTTTCAACTACAGTGTCAAGATTCCAGTTCCGTTGGAGCTTGGGGATAACGCCCGGCCAGTTTTTCCCGAATCAAATTCTGGATATTTTTTACAAACTCAGGGTTGTTTTTCAGGTATTCTTTGGCGTTTTCCCGGCCCTGTCCCAAACGCTCCCCTTGATAGGAAAACCATGAACCGCTTTTCTGAATTATTTCCATATTGGTGGCGATATCCAAAAGATCACCTTCCCGGGATATCCCGCTTCCGTACATGATATCGAACTCCGAGGTCTTGAAAGGTGGCGCCACCTTGTTCTTTACGATCTTCACTTTGGTGCGGTTGCCGATCAATTCCGTACCCTGTTTAATGGCCTCAGCTTTACGGACCTCCATGCGCACAGAAGAATAAAACTTCAAAGCCCGGCCCCCGGTAGTTGTTTCAGGATTGCCGTAAACAATCCCCACCTTTTCACGGATTTGATTTATAAAAATGCAAGTGGCTCTCGACTTGCTGATGTGGGCAGTCAGCTTCCTCAAGGCCTGTGACATTAAGCGGGCCTGCAATCCCACGTGTACATCGCCCATTTCTCCATCCAGTTCCGCTCTGGGAACCAGGGCTGCCACCGAGTCGACAACGATCACATCTATGGCCCCGCTTCTGACCAGGGCCTCGGCTATTTCCAGAGCTTGTTCGCCGCTGTCGGGCTGCGCGACAAGAAGGTTGTTGATATCAACCCCGAGCCGCTTGGCATACAAAGGATCCAAGGCATGTTCAGCATCAATAAAGGCCGCCATCCCGCCCTGGGCTTGTGCCTCAGCGATGGCATGCAAAGCCACGGTGGTTTTTCCGGAGGATTCGGGGCCAAATATTTCCACGACCCGGCCCCGGGGCAGACCCCCTACTCCCAGAGCCATATCGATAGACATGCATCCAGTGGAGATCACTTCCACGTTCATGGCGGCATTTTCGCCCAGACGCATGATAGCCCCTTTGCCAAACTGTTTTTCGATATTCTTTATCGTGCTGTTTATAGCCTCAGCCTTGCCTTGATTACTTTCCGCTTTGTCCACAAACTCTCCCCCTCAAACATATGTTCGCTTAACCTGATTATAGACAAATGTTTTTACTGTTGTCAATGCAAAATCTGTTATATTATGGTAATTGTTATCCGCGTAGGGCGAAAGCTTGCTCTACCCGATATTGAGGCCCATCCTTGGTAAGGCGGCTTTCCATGAGATAAAAGGCCTGCACCGGAAATAGACTGGACCTGGTGGCAGATTCCAGTTGGTGAGCTTTTTTCAACAACTCCTCAACATTTCGCTCCGAGCGGATCCTGCCCAGAGTAATGTGGAAGCGGTGAATTTTTTCTGGTTCAAACCCTAGATCCTGAACGTAAACATCAATGCGTTCCGCCAGAAACTCGGCCTTTTCAGTATCCCCATCCAGTCCCATCCACACCACCCGGGGCTTGCGTTTATTGGGGAAAAAGCTCAACCCGTTTACTTTGAGGTAGAAGGGCGGACAGTATTCTCCCACCTGATACAAGCGATCTCGAATCTTCTGGAGCTGATGATCATCGATATCACCCAGGAATTTCAGGGTGAGGTGGTAGTTTACATATTCCACCCACTTCACATCGGGATTTGTCCGGGCCAGTTGTCTTCTGATCTGCTCGGCCTGGTCTTTTACCGCCTCGGGTGCGGGAATGGCAATAAAAGCCCTCATTTGGCACCCTCCTCGGTTAATAGCCGGCGGCGCACCAGATCCAGGGCGCTTTTCGCTGCCAGGGTGCGAATACCGCTGCGGTCACCTACAAATCGCATTTCTTTCACTTCAACTGTTCCTTTAAGGGCCAGACCGATATACACCAGACCCACCGGTTTTTCATCACTGCCCCCGTCCGGACCGGCAATTCCGGTTATGGATACTGCTACATCGACACCGGAGAGGTTTTTAATGCCCACAACCATCTCGGCAGCGGTTTCCCTGCTCACTGCTCCATAGGCCTGCAAAGTATCCTCCTTTACGCCTACTAAAACCTGTTTGGCCTGATTGCTGTAAGAAACCACTGAACCCCAGAAAAAATTGGAGCTACCCGGCAGATCGGTGATCATTTTGCTGAGCAATCCTCCGCTGCAGGATTCAACCGCAGCCATGAACAATCCCTGCCGGGTCAGCAGTTTGGCAACTACTCCGGCCAGCGTATCCTCACCCACACAAACCACATTTGATCCCAGAGCGGCTTCGATGCTCCGGCATAGTTCTTCCAGGCGCCGACCCGCTTCTACCGGATCGGGACCGTCTACAGTGATCTTTATTATCACTTCGCCTTCCTGGGCCAGAAGGGCGATTCCATAATCCTGCTGTTTATCGAGGATTTCCCCCAGTAAATCTTCCACCTGTGACTCACCAGGCCCCAGAACCCTCATTATCCGGGTTTGCCCGCTGCTTCCCATGAGGCCTTCTTCCTGGCCTAACAGGGGTTCTGCTGCCGCAAGGTACATATCCTGCATTTCCCGCGGCGGACCGGGCAACAAGATTACTATCTTCCCGTCCTTGGCCAGGTACATTCCCGGAGCAGTCCCCAAACGGTTCTTCAAGATTTTAGCCTCAGGTGGAAACATGGCCTGTTTGCGATTGCTCTCCGCCATTTTGCGGTTGCGCTTGGAGAAAAATGCCTTTATAGCCTCAAGCTCTTCTTCCACTACCTGCAGTTCACATCCCAAAAGTTCACAGACCACCTCTTTGGTCAGGTCATCCCGAGTAGGTCCCAAACCTCCCGAGGCTACCACCAGGTCGGCCATTTCTAACCCGGTCTTGAAAGCAGCCGCGATAGTATCGCGGTTATCCCCAACAATGCTTTTTCCCATCACTTTGAGGCCCAATTCGGCCAATTTCCGCGCTAGAAACATGGAATTGGTGTCCACCGTAGTCCCCAGCAGCAGTTCAGTTCCGGTTGATATTATATAGGCCTTTTTCATAGCTCCGTTTCAACTCCTTCAATCCATCCCTATTATTATAAGCATTTTCTGCGGATAGGACACCAGAACTGTGGGCGGTCATCAATTTCTTTCCGGGCTTTCTGCTATGTTGAAAAAATTTGCTTGCCAATTGCACTATTCATTAGTACACTAGTGTTATAGTACACTAGTGGGAGGTGAGCCGGTTGGCATTCGATCCTTCACGCCCGATATACCGCCAGATTATCAGCGGATATTTGAAAAAGATGATTCGCGGCGATTTGCGGAGGGGTGACAAGATTCCTTCACAACGGGAATACGCTGAAATAGCCAAGGTCAATCCCAATACCGTACAACGCGCCTATCGAGAGATGGAGCAGCAGGATATTGTAGAAACGGTGCGCGGTCAAGGGACTTTTGTGAAGATATCCGATCAAAGCCTGGAACGGAGCAAAACCGAAATGGCCCGCGAATACGTGCGGCACTACCTGTTGGAAATGCGCGAACTGGGCTTCGATGACCAGGAAATTATAAGCCGGTTGGTCAGTGAGATTACTGCAGAGGGAGGCAAACCACGTGATTGAATTTCAACATGTTAGCAAAGCATTTGGCAAGGCCATAGCTTTAAACGATTTTTCCCATCAATTTCATCCCGGAAAAATCACCGGGCTATTCGGGCCTAATGGCGCCGGCAAATCAACCACACTCAAGATGATAGCCGGCCTGAATCGCCCCGACCGCGGTCAGGTGCTGGTTGACGGCCAGCCGCCGCAGCAAGTTAAAGAAAAGGTGGCCTTTCTTCCCGAAATCGACCACCTCTACAACTGGATGACGGTTAAGCAAGCCGCTGCCTTTTTGCGCTCTTTTTATACCGACTGGGACCAGAGCCGTTTTCAAGGACTGCTGGAGTACCTGGATTTAAATGAAGACATGAAAGTCGCTTCCATATCCAAAGGGCAGCGGGCCAAGGTAAAATTGCTCTTGACCCTTTCCCGCAAAGCCCCTTATGTTTTGATGGATGAACCGCTTTCGGGCATCGATGTGCTTACCCGTGAGGAGATTATCAGCACTTTGATCAGGGGCTTTCGTGAGGGAGAACAGACCATCATCATATCTACCCATGAAATTGCCGAGATCGAAAATATAATCGATGAGGTAGTTTTCATTGACAACGGCCGGATCAAGCTTATAGGCAATGCTGAAGATCTTCGCCAGGAACGGGCTATGTCCCTGGTTGAAATTATGAAGGAGGCTTTCCGTCATGCAGGCTAAGCGTTTAAAAATGTTTACTGCCCTATATGCTAAAGAGATGCGGGATTTAGCTGCTGAAACCATTATCGTGGCAGGACTTGCGGTCGTAGTCAACCTTTTTTTGTTCTTTAAACTGAATCATACTCCGTATGCGCATATTCTGGTGCTGCCTAATCTGATGCTGCTGGGGCTGGCCGCTTTTCTGCCCTTTATCTCATCATTTAAGCTTATATACCGGGAATGGAAAAGCAATACCATCTATATGCTCTTATCCCTGCCGGTAAAAGGAGCATTGGTTCTGGGCGCAAAAATGGCCGCCCTGGTAACAAATTATATAGCAGGAACCCTGGCGGTCCTGGTCAGCGGCTTCATAGTGAGTCTGGCTTTGGTTGGAGAAGAGATACAACGGGCGCTGCAAACCATCCACCTCACACCAGGAGTAAGCTATGGACAGCTCCTGGGAACAGGACTCTTATTCTATCTGCTCAGTATAGCGGGATTGATATATCTGGTCAGTATTAGCTTCGGCAGTCAGATTGTGGGTAAACTGGTGCGCGGCTATTCAGGTTTGGTGACCCTGCTGGTTTTCTTGGCATTGTTGTTCACCATACAAGACCTGGGATTGCTGGTGGGGAATGAGCTGGTTTCATTTCTCGGCATAGACTTTTCGATTCAATGGACTATTGACGCTTTTAACCAGTTCTTGCTGCTGTTCATCGCGGCCTTGCTGGGGGTCAGCACATTGATATACGCCGGTACGGTATGGATCTATAACCGCCGCATAGAACTGTAAAATCCATGAACAAGGGTACGGTTTTCCGTTCCTGCCAAGGCAGGAACGGAAAAAGAACGAAATCGCTGCCGCGGTGGTTTTAGAAAAAACTATATAAGAAACTTTCGGAAAAAGCGAAAAGGAAAGCACTTTCTGTGGTATTGTTTAAGCCACCAAACCAAAACAGGGCAAAGGTGCGAAATGTAAGATTTAATGAACAAAAGAGACAAATAATCTTCAGAAATCAAACTTAATCTTATATAATTAGGTATCCCTGACTTCCGGAGGTATTATTATCATGCGTAGGATTACCCGGCTTTCGAAGCTAATGATATCATTAGCTTTATTCCTTTCTTTTTTTGCTGCAGGTCTTTTCATTCATCTTGAACAGGTTGCAGCTGCTCAAGCTAATTCTCCAACCACCCAATTAGCGACGAGCGCCACTGCAGTTGACCCGGCTGATGGGGAGATCCCTGGAGAATATCTCTTAGAACCAGAAAGACAGCAGCAAGAGTTTTATGAAAAGGCTATAGTACTGGAGGTAAACAGTATAGATCGTGACCCCTCCGAGACCGCACAAAACAGGATTACCGAACAAACGGTAAAGGTGCGCATGTTAAGCGGTACTTATAAAGGACAGGATTTGCTGGTTACTAATAACTTAACTGGATCGCCAGGCATAGATATCATTGTTGAACCCGGAGATAAAATAGTACTCTATATGACTGCAGAGATTGACAGCGACGGACGTGCAGTACTGCAGAATGTCTATGTAGCTGATCGGTTGCGGAGCCCTGCCTTGCTATGGCTGACGCTTATCTTTACTGCATTGATACTTATAATAGGACGTTATCAGGGATTAAAGGCTCTTTTGGGACTGGGTGTTACAGCTTTAGGAATTTATAAGATATTACTTCCCGGCTTGCTGGCAGGTAAACCCGCCTTGCCTTTAACTATTATGGTGCTGGTGGGAGCTACTCTAATCACCATGGTTTTTATAGCCGGCTTCAGTCGAAAAGCCATAGCTGCCACTCTAGGAACTGTTGGTGGACTGATTGCAGCAGGACTGTTAGCTTATCTTTTTGGCGGTTTAGCTCAGTTGAGCGGGCTTAGTACCGAGGAAGAACGCATGCTTTTATACGTCAACAATATAACCATCGACATCAGGGGATTATTGTTTTCAGGCATCCTTATTGGAGCTCTAGGCGCCATCATGGATGTGGCCATGTCTGTGGCTTCAACGATAAGTGAGGTTAAAAAAGCTGATCCCAGTATGAAGGCTTATCAGTTAATGGGAGCAGGTATGAATGTCGGACGGGACATTATGGGAACCATGGCCAATACGCTAATCCTGGCTTATACGGGCAGTGCTCTTCCATTGATGCTTTTGTTTATGGCGTACAAAATGGAACCAATCAGTTTTCTTAATTGGGAAATGATTACTACTGAAATAGTGAGAGCACTTGTAGGGAGCATAGGTTTAATTGCCTGCATACCATTTACCGCACTAATAGCAGGATGGCTTAATGGATCGGGGAAAATTCAGGCGCTGCCTTATAGGGCTGAGGATGCGTAGGAGCAGAGTGCTATTAATCCTGGATTCGATCCACCAGAAAACCCCGAGGACCCTTTGCCCGAAACCAGCTTATTTATCAAATTTCTTACCAACGTCTAAAACCATTAATAATATTGCTTTAAGCTTTTGGCCCTGATATTCAGGAAACTTAATATCTGGCCCCTTCAAGAACCGTCCGCGCCTGTATCTTTAATGGATGATTTCTACAAATCGCTGCCGGTCTATTGTCTCTTCCTGCTGTATGCTCGCTGCCAGGGTAAAAAGGGCATCCTTCTTATCCTGCAGGAGCTTTATGGTCTTCTGCTCAAGGTCCACGATGATGTTCTTGCATTCTTCAAAAAGGCTCTCCTGGGGCAGATCTTCAGCATGCACAATGCCTAAAGAGGACAACCCGGCCTCTACAATCTGCCTGGCGGTATTCCAGCAGGCTTTGAAGTCTCCTCTGGCTCCGGTGCTGCGGTTGCCGTATTTGATCTCCTCGGCTGCAGCTCCACCCAGCGCTATCATGATCTCACTTTCCAGTTGTTCCCGGGTATACAAGTATTGGTCATCGGGCGGATTCTTGCGCATGAAGCCCAAAGCCTGCCCGCGGGGGACGATGGTGACCGAGGACACCGATCCCGGCATCAGGGTTTCACTCAATAGAGCATGACCGCTCTCATGTACACTTACCCGTTCCACTTCTTCCAATGAAGGCTTGCGATCCAATTTCTCGCCCAAAATCACCTTGTCAATGGCTTCATTGAAGTGGCGGCTTAAGACCTTTGAGCTTTTTTCCCGCATAGCCAGTATGGCAGCTTCGTTGGCCAGGCTTTCGAGGTGAGCACCGGAAAATCCGAAAGTGGCGGCAGCGATCTGGTCCAGGTCCCCGCAGTCGTCCAGAGGCTTGTTGCGGGTATGAATCTCCAGAATTTTCTTGCGGCCGGTTTTATCGGGGAGATTAACCTGTACCTGACGGTCAAATCGTCCCGGTCTTAATAAAGCCGGATCCAGCATATCGGCGCGATTGGTGGCCCCGATCAGAAGTATGCGCACTGAATCGTCGGGATTGATGCCGTCCATTTCCACCAGCAATTGATTCAAAGTCTGATCGTATTCCATGTGGCTGGTGTTCTTGCCGCGCTTGGCTCCTAAGATCTCCAATTCATCGATGAAGATAATAGCACTGTGGCTGTTTTGCTTCAGGGCCTTTTTGCGGGAGTCATTGAACAACTGCCTGACCCGTTTAGCCCCTACTCCGGCATACATTTCTATAAATTCACTGCCTGAAGCGGCGATAAAAACCGAACTGGTGTAGTTGGCTGCGGCCTTGGCCATCAAGGTTTTGCCGGTTCCCGGAGGGCCGACCAAAAGAACCCCTTTTAACGGCCGTATGCCCATTTTGCTTATCAAATCGGGGCTGCGCAAAAATTCCAGGGCTTCGCCCAGTTCGTTGATGGCCGAGTCCTGTCCTCCGATGTCGTCAAAGGAAATATTTTTTTGGCGTTTTTTACCATTCTCTGCACCCAGATTATTAAATCGGATTGCCCCCTGCATATGCAAGAACATATAACAGACTACCGCCAATCCGCCGAAAAGCGCCACAGGCAGTATATTATAGCCGATTAAGGCCAGAAAAACCAGAAAGGCTGTTCCAATCCCGATCAGGTATTCTTTCATGTCCAATTCTCCTCACTAGGTAATGTTCTGGCTGCTTTTCAGTTCAATAACACGGTACATACTATTCTCTCCATCAGCCAGATGCAGGTATAAATAGCGGTCGTCGACGTAAAGGTGATAAGAGATCCCTTTCTCGACCGCGTATTGGCCCAAGGTCTGATCCAGCCATACAAAGCTGTGATTGGCCGCCGCTTCATAAATGGCTGGCTGCAGGTGTAAATATGCTTGCTGCAGCATTTCATCCTGGGGATCGGTGATGATCAGCTTGTAAGCGCCTTTTTTTAAAGTATTATCCAGGGCCTCCTGTATGGCCTGGTACTCCTGCTGCAGGTTGTACACCTCTTGCAGCTGCACTGCGACCTCAAACTGTCCTTCAACCCTTGACAGTTCCACGTTGGCTATGGCAGGCCGGGCCTCCAGTTGCTGGATTACCGGATTGATTATCATATACTTCATATATAGCTGATAGCCGCCCATCAGTATCGCCAGGGAGATAACGAAGACAGCCAGGGAAATGGCAGTTTTAAAATCGCTCTTTTTCATGTGAGCCAGCCCCTTTCCAAGTTATTATAACATAGACCATAGTCCCTAACTTTGGACAATATATGGCAGCACAACCAGCTGTACAATAAATTAAGACCGCTATAAGCAGCGGCCTTTATCATAACTTTAGTAGTTTATTTTGCCTGGGAATAGGGTCCTAGATAGATTCACTTCACCTCACGCATGCTGATATATCGATAAAAATACTCCAACCCCGAATAGACTGTGATGATGAGCGCCAGGTACAGCATCACCGGCCCCAGGACCAGGGTGGTTATGGCATAAAAATCATTTTGCAGTATTACTACCACCACGGCTATAATCTGGCTGATAGTCTTCAGCTTACCCCATATACTAGCGGGAATGATAACCCCTTCCTCTGCTTTGATTATGCGTAAACCGGATACGGCAAATTCACGCCCCAGAATGACAATTGCGATCCATCCAGGAATACGCCCCAACTCCACCAGGCTGATTAAAGCGGCTGTAATCAGCAATTTATCGGCCAACGGGTCGAGTATGACCCCTAATTTGGTGACCTGTTTCATCTTGCGGGCCAGGTAACCATCCAGGCTGTCGGTCAAGGCAGCCACTATAAAGATAGCCGCGGCTATATAATCGCCGTTGGGAACCTTCACGGAGATGATGATAACGAAGAGCGGGATTAATATGATACGTAAAAGAGTTAAACTATTGGGGATGTTCATCAGCAACTTCTCCGATCATGTCATAGTTTCTGACCGCTTTAAGCTCTACCCGCATCAATTGTCCTTTGGGTAAGGCCCGGGTGCTCTTGATCATGGTGATGCCGTCCACTTCCGGCGCCTGATAATAACCTCTGCCGATGTAGAGGTGGTTGGAGACCTTTTCCGTAATCAACACCGGTTCCTGGCTTCCAATCCTGGCAATATTCTTGCTGCGGGTAATGCGGTTCTGCAGCTTCATTATCAGATCCAAACGCTCCTGGCTGATTTCCGGCGGCACTTGATCGGGCATCAGGCTAGCTGCCGTATCTTCTTCAGGATTGTAGCGAAAAGCCCCCAGCCAGTCAAAAGCTGATTCAGCGATGAAATCATAGAGGCGTTGGAAGTCATCTCCGCTCTCACCGGGAAATCCGGTCATCACCGTAGTGCGCAGCACCAATCCTTCGATTCTGCGCCGCAGCTCGGCCAACAGACCTTTTAGTTGCGTGCTGTCATGCTTGCGGTTCATAGCCCGCAGAGTACGGTCAGAAGCATGTTGCACCGGAATATCCAGATATGGCAAGACGCTTTTATTGGAGGCGATTGCATCGAGAATAGCGTCGTCCATATGCGCGGGATGAAGATACATCAGCCTGATCCATTGCAATTCTTCGATCTTTTGCAGGCCGTCCAACAGATCCGGCAGGGATTTGCGCCCGTATATGTCGGTTCCGTAAGCTGCGGTGTCCTGTGCTATCACTACCAGTTCCCGTACCTGTTGTTGGGTCACCAAATGACGGGCTTCCTCGAGCAGGTCCTGAAGCGGCCGGGAGCGCAGCCCCCCTCTAATACCGGGTATGGCACAATAGCTGCAGCGATTGTCACAGCCGTCGGCAATGCGCAGATAAGCCATACCCGGAGGAGTAGTAAGTATTCGCCCCGTCCAGGCCTGTGACTGTCTTTCAGGTTCCGCGCAAGCTGTCACCCGCTGTCCAGACTGAATCGCTTCTATAATTTTATCAATCTCATCGCAATGAGAGATGCCTAATACACCGTCCAGCTCAGGCATCTCTTCCATCAAATATGATCCATATCTTTGCGCCATGCATCCTGCTACCACAAGGTATTTAAGGCTTCCACGGCTCTTTAAAAGACCGGTTTCAATGATCCGGTCAATTGCTTCTTGACGGGCCTCCTCAATGAAAGCACAGGTATTTATTATTATCAGATCCGCTTTTTCGGGCTGGGATACCAATTTATAACCGGCTTTTTTAAGCCGGTATAGTATTATTTCACTATCAACTCTGTTTTTGGAACATCCCAGACTAATCAGGCCTACATTCACTGGAGAAATCCTTTACTATGAACTCAAGCGGGCCACCCGGAATTCCTTGTGGATAACCTCGCCGCTTTCGCCCAGGGGACCAATTTTGTCGCCATTATAATAAACCTCGATACCCCCGGCGTTGCCTACTGTCAATAAGACCGCCTCCCGGCCTTCAAAAACCTGTTCCTGTCCGGCAGTCAGGGTGCTCGAGAACACTGTCTCCCCGTCTACTATGGCTTTCACCCAGCAGTCGCTCAGAGCCGCGACGCGCACCGTTGCGCTCATATCCCGCTCATCGGTTTGGGCAGGATCGCCGGCAGGATTATTATTCTGCTCCTCAGGCCCGGGGGCAGTTGGGTTTTGCTGCTGCGAGGTTGGGTTTTGGGCCACATTGGGGCTGTGGTTGGAAATGGCGCCGACAATCATGTTCCCCACCCATAAAGCCACCAGCAGAAAGGCGCCAGCCACCACAACATTGCGCCAGTTCATGGCCAGAAACTGGAATTCCGGCCCGGACTTTTGGGGTTGAGGCTGCGTTATTTCGGCTTCTTCTTCATAGCCATAAGCCATTTCCACGAACAAGGCCACCAATACCTCATCGTCCAGATGCAGATAGCGGGCGTATTTTTTGACAAATCCAGTGGCATACACTTTTGGTGGCAGGATATTAAATCTTTCTTTTTCAATCGCATCCAGGTACAGCTTGCGAATTTTAGTTTCCTCTTCAATATGTTCAAGAGTCAGTCCCAGACTCTCTCTTTTCTCTTTAAAAACTTGACCAAATTGCATGTTCTCAACTCCTTCTAATGGTCAATAAAACGGTTTTATTGGCATCATGACCCAACAGACGCAATACCCACACACCGAAGGGCAATGATTAACTATGTCTTGTACTACCAATCATGACCCGACAGACGCAGTACCCACACCCATGCGGATGGCTTGCCGCAGGGGATAGTTGTTGGAAAGGCCATAAACCAAGCCGCATAATAGGTACAACAATTGCCGGGCATGATGAAACGATTGATTGGGTAACAAGGGATATTCCTGAATACCACGATGGTTCATATGCATCACTGCGGAATGACCGTCTGTGATGATACAGTGGTCCATTCCCGCTTCAATCAACTCCTGAATACGGCTGCGATGAAAATCGAACTGTACTATATCCGCCAAACCAAGTACTAACAGATGATAACCTTCCAGATATCGGGGAATGAGCTGGTCAGCTTCCAGGCTCAAACAAGTACACAGGCAGGGCAGTTTTTCACCGTCCTTGTGAATCGCCTTGCGGTACACATATTCCTGCCAAACCGGTTCAACCACCAGCCACTCGCAATTAAATATAACCCATTCCCGTAAATTTAACGCCTTTTCATAATCATCGGGGAAAAAGCCTTCCTTAAATAGTATTTCCCCATTACACCTTACCTGACGGGTGGTGCGCTTGTTATTATGACGGTATATATTGGATATGTCGACTTTTTTTCGGGCTAACTGACTCAAAATCAGTTCTCCCTGTTCATCATTGCCGATAACCGATACTATTTTTACATTTGAGCCAAAATCCGCCAGGGACTGACTGGCTTTAAAAGCAAATCCGCCCCAACTGATATCAATTGACGGTACTCCGCCCTCATCTTCGACATCCACTACCAGCAGGCAGTTTCCCAGGACTACAACCGAAACCACCTCATTGAGCACATAGCCTTTACCAAGAATTACTCCCTTTTTCATCAGGTTGGAGATGTGCACCGCCACCGAAGAGCGGGTAATTCCAAACCTTCGGGCTATTTCCTCCTGGGAAATAAGGGGTTCCTTCTTGAGTAAATCAAGGATTTCCTTTTCCCGGAAGGTCAACCGCATACTAATCCCCTTACTGAACGTTGATCTCTAATTTTCATACTAACATAGTTTATTCCTGGCGTATAGCTTTTCAAATTGCTCTTCATCGATCAAAACTTCACGCCGTTTATTGCTGTCCTGCTCGGATATCAGGCCTCTTTCTTCCATGATATCCACCAGCCGGGCGGCTCGGGCATAACCCACCCGTAAACGCCGCTGCAAGAGTGAAACCGAGGCTTTTTTACCGTCCACAAAAATTTTCAAAGCGTCCCAGAAGAGTTCGTCATCGGTTCCGTCAGCCTCTTCGTTGTCGGCGAGCTCCAATTCTTCAATCTCATTAACAGGTTCATCAAGATTAAACTGTGCTTTAATAAAGTCCACGGTTTTTTCAATATCCCGGTCGGAGACAAAAGCTCCCTGAATCCTGAACGGTTTCGCCGCTCCTACCGGCAGGAACAGCATATCCCCTTTACCCAGCAGTTTCTCTGCCCCACCGGCGTCCAATATGGTGCGGGAATCGGTCTGGGATGAGACTGCGAAGGCTATCCGGGAAGGGATATTGGCTTTGATGATCCCAGTGACCACGTCTACTGAAGGCCTCTGAGTAGCTACGATCAAATGCATTCCGGCGGCACGGGCCATTTGAGCCAGCCGGCAGATAGCATCTTCCACATCTACCGGAGCCACCATCATCAGATCTGCCAGCTCATCAATGACAATAACTATATAGGGCAGTTTGTCAGTGCTTATCTGATTATAACGTTGAATATCCCGAGCCCCGCTGCTGGCAAAGAGCTGATAGCGCTTTTCCATCTCTCGAACCATCCAGCGCAGGATTAAAGAGGCCTTTTTAGGATCAGTGACCACCGGGGTCATCAGGTGCGGAATGCCGTTATAAATCGTCAGTTCCACCATTTTCGGGTCGATGAAAACCATTTTCAACTCGGAGGGGGTGCTGTGATATAACATGCTCATAATAATACAGTTCAAGCATACACTTTTGCCCGAGCCGGTGGAGCCAGCGATTAATAGATGGGGCATATCATGCAAACGGGCCACTACCGCATTGCCGCTGATATCTTCCCCCAGGGCGAAAGCCAGCGGGCTTTTCAACTTCTTGAAGGCCGGGGCGGAAATCAAACTGCGCAGGCCCACACTTAGTATTTTGCGGTTCGGTACTTCAATGCCTATGGCGGCCTTACCCGGTATAGGAGCTTCAATGCGTATGCCGGGGGCGGCCAGGTTTAATTGCAGGTCATCGGTCAGGCTGATGATGCGGCTGATTTTCACCCCGGCCCCCGGGGTCAGCTCATAGCGGGTTACAGCCGGGCCGCAGCTGACCTGATTGACCTTAACCGCTACCCCGAAGCTGGCAAAAGTATCCTCCAAAACGGTGATGCTTTCTTTTATATTCTTCTTATCGATCAGACGCTCATTGCTAACATCGTTTAACAATTCCAGGGGGGGCAGACAATAATGCTCTTCCTGACGCGGCCGGGTTTTGATCAGCTGCAGGGGCGGCACCGGTTCGATATCGGCCAGGGCGGCCGCCACCGGCAACGGTTGCTGTATGTCCACAATAGGAACCGGGGGGCGTTCTTCCCGGGGGGACGATGCCTCGGCGCTGTCAATAATCAAAGGGGCTGCAGTGACTGTTTTAGAGCCGCTTTCTTCGGCTGCGGCCTGATAAAACATGACCTCATCAAGCCGGGATTTGGCCTGCAGGGCGCCCTGCTGCAGTCTTTTAAAAACTGTCGCCGCCGGCTGGTCGATGAGCAGGAGCAGCCCCAGCAAGGTGCCGAATAATGCCAGTATGCCCAATCCCACATTTCCCACCAGCTGGATCAAGAGGTAAGCCATACTGCCGCCCAGATAACCGCCGCCCAGACTGGCTTGCCCGGCTTCCCAGGCATTCATGCCCGACGGGGTTTTATAAACCGCAAATAATGTTATACCAACTAGCCCGAGCATGCTTAAGCCCCACATTTGCGTTGACCAGGTCTTCTTGTTTATCCCCAGGTGGGCCGACCATCCCAGAATGAACAAGGGCCCTAATACAGCCCCATCCCCGAAGGCATATTCCAAAGCCGCCTTGATGCCGGTCCCCAGCCAGCCGATGATACGGCTGTCATCGGGAAGGCCCTGGGCTTTGCGCAGACTGACATAGGCAAAGACCGCCAGGGTAAAGGCTACCAGTGACAAAATATCATATTTTAGATGTTCAATGGGACCGGGCGACTTAGGCTCAGCTGGCGCCGTTACCTTTACCGTCCGGGTCCTGGGGGTGCTCTTTTTCTTGGCTGCCATCACGGCCTCCCCATACTGCCGCCTGAATGGGCGGATGGATTTAATGGTAAATTTCTCCTGTATTACGTGAATTCCTGCCTCTCCAGAGGCCAAACCCACAACATATTTATTATGTAAAGTAAATCACCAGAGTAACTATTCCCAGTGCCCACACATACCAGGAAAACACCGATAAGCGGCCTTGATTCACCAGTCGCAGCACCACTTTAATGGCAACATAGCCGAAAAAGGCTGCGGAAAACAAACCGGCGGCAATAGCTGATCCCGGTATGGAGGCCATGGCCTCTGTTCCTAAATCCTTTAATTCTAATAAACCTGCTCCCAGAATAACCGGAATGGAGAGCAGAAAGGAAAAACGCGCCGCAAAAGGCCGTTCCATTCCAACCAAAAGCCCGGCCGAAATGGTGGAGCCCGATCTGGAAATCCCCGGTATTATGGCAATGGCCTGCAGAAGGCCGACCCAAAGCACATCTTTGTAACTGGTCTCCCTGATTTCTTTCAAACCAGGCTTGGCCAGGGCCCATTTCTCGGATACCATCAAGACTGCCCCGGTTATCAGCAAACCTATGCCGACCACCAGTAGTGATTTAAAGGTCTGCTCGAAAATGGGTTCCAGTAAAAACCCGGCCAGTGCGGCCGGAATGCAGCCCACTACTATCAAAAGCGTCAGTTTGCTCCAGGGCTTTCTCAACAGTTCTGCGATATCGCTCCAAAAGGCAATAAAAACCGCCACCAGGGTCCCAATATGCACCAGAACATCAAATGCCAGCGGGGTATTCTGCAGGCCCAAGAGATGTTGAAAAATAATCAGATGCCCGGAACTGCTGACCGGCAAAAACTCGGTCAATCCTTGTACTGCGCCCAGGATTAGGGCTTGTATCACTGTCAAAATCATATACCTCCCAGAAAACTACTTAGTAAATTATAGCACAGCTGCTGCAAAACATACCCATTTCCTGGCGATGAGCGCTCTTTAATCGCAGCATCTCATGGTGTAGGTTTTATCGGCCCGGGGCATGCTAATTAAAGAATTCATCAAGGAAGGGGTAATTTTGTTGACAGAGCCAAACCTCCCCAATCAGGAAGAACCGAAACAAGAAGATAAAATCAGTGCCATCAAAGAACTGGGTACTCCCGAAGTCCCCGGGTTCAAGAGCGACATCCATTGCCTGACCATCAGCGGTCAAATCGAGGGGCATATGGTATTGCCGCCGCAAAACAAAACCACCAAGTACGAACACTTTATTCCCCAGCTGGTAGCTGTGGAAGAAAATCCTAACATCAAAGGGCTGTTGATCGTAATGAATACGGTGGGGGGGGATGTTGAAGCAGGCTTAGCCTTATCTGAAATGATAGCCTCCCTATCCAAGCCGACTGTTTCTATCGTAATGGGCGGAGGACATTCTATCGGGGCCGCTATTGCGGTAAGCTCCGACTATTCTCTGATAGCGCCCACAGCCACCATGACCATACATCCTATACGCCTTACCGGCCTGGTCATCGGGGTTCCTCAGACCTACGAGTACCTGGATAAGATGCAGGACCGGGTGGTGCGTTTCGTGGTGGAGCATTCCCATATAAGCGAGGAGACTTTTCGTGAGCTGATGTTTAGGACCGGCAGCCTGGCCAGGGACATCGGAACGGTTCTGGTGGGCGAAGATGCGGTAAGATGCGGTTTGATCGACGCAGTTGGGGGTATTCGCGATGCCATCGCCAAAATCAATCAACTGAAAGAACAGAAGGGGCTTTTGCAATGATAATGTACTCGCCTGATCCCATGAGCCTGGTTTCCTGGGAGACGCCCAACAGCATAAAGATACCCCTGGCTTCGGGCGGCCATATACTGGCGGAAAGTGCCGAAAGCAACCGTATTCGCATTGTCTCGGTCTGCAGCACCGATCCCATGGACTTCCTGGATTTGCGCTATCAGCCCGGCAACATCCTGAGCCTGGATCCCAGTACCGGCCGTTTGGAATAAAAATTACGAAACTGTCCCCAAAGGGGCGTTTTTCTAGTGTTTGACCAAGATGTTTTCTGACGCCAGAGGGAAAAATGACAAAAAGGGCCGTCCCCAATTGTCACCTTCTCCTCTGGCATCAGACGCTGTCTTGCTAGATTTCCATGATGATAGGGAGAATCATCGGCTTGCGGCCGGTTTTTTCGTAGAGGTGACGGCTAAGTTTCTCCCGTACCTGGGCTTTAATCATGGCCCACTCGGTCAGTCCTTTCTTCATGCATACTTCCAGGGCTTCCCGTACTTTTTCGCGGGCGTCTTCCATCAATTCCTCCGACTCGCGCACATAGACAAAGCCGCGGCTGACCAGATCGGGTCCGGCTACAATTTCTATGATTTCTTTGTCAATGGTCACCACAACTATTATTATACCGTCCTGGGCTAGCTGCCTGCGGTCCCGCAGCACGATATTGCCGACGTCCCCCACCCCCAGGCCGTCCACCAGGATCTTGCCGGAAGCTACTTTCCCCGAAACCTGGGCTTTTTCCTTGTCGACTTCCAAGACCTGACCGTTCTCCATCACAAAAATGGAGGAACGCGGCAAGCCGAGGCTCTCCGCCAATTTGGCATGAGTCATCAGGTGCCGGTACTCTCCATGCACCGGCATGAAATATTTAGGCTTAATAAGGTTTATCAATATCTTTAATTCTTCCTGGGAGGCATGACCGGAAACGTGAACCCCCATGCGCTTCTCGTAAATAACCTCTGCACCCTGCCGATAGAGCAGGTCCACGGTGCGGGCCACCAGTTTTTCATTCCCTGGGATGGGGGTGGCCGATATAATAACTGTGTCCCCGGGCTCAATCACCACCCAGCGATGATCGGCGGTAGCCATACGGGTCAAGGCCGACATCGGCTCGCCCTGCGAGCCGGTAGTCACTATCACCATTTGCTCGGGCGGGTATTGGCTGATGTCTTCGATATCCACCAGTATTCCGGGGGGGATATCTATATAACCAAGCTCGCTGGACACCTGTACGTTATTAACCATGCTGCGTCCTGAGACGGCTACCTTGCGGTTAAATTTCTCAGCGGTGCGGATCACCTGTTGAATGCGATGTACATTGGAGGCAAAAGTAGTGACGATTATACGGCCATCGCATTGGCCGAAGAGGCTGTCAAAGGTGTTCCCCACCACTTTCTCCGACATGGTAAACCCGGGGCGCTCAGCATTGGTACTGTCTGAAAGCATTACCAAAACGCCTTTTTCTGCGATTTCCGCCAGTTTGCGAAAATCAACGGTTTCCCCGTCCACCGGAGTTTGATCCAGTTTGAAATCCCCGGTATGCAGAATTATTCCCAGGGGGGTATGGATGGCGATAGCTAAACAGTCGGGAATACTGTGGCAGACGCGAATAAACTCCACCTGCATATCGCCGAAATCGATGCTGTCGCGGGGTTTGACCACCTGCAAGGATGCATAGTCGATGTCGTGCTCGCGCAGCTTGTTGGCGGCGATCCCTATGGTTAACCTGCTGCCATAGACCGGCGCGTTAACTTCCTTAAGCATATAGGGAAGCCCGCCTACGTGGTCCTCATGGCCATGGGTTAGCAAAACGCCTTTCACTTTGTCCTTATTTTCGATCAAATAGGTAATATCTGGCAACACTATATCTATGCCCAGCAACTCGTCCTCTGGGAACATCAGCCCTGCGTCAATAACCAGAATGGTGTCACCGTATCTGATTGCCGCCATATTTTTCCCTACTTCCCCCAAACCGCCCAGGGGAATGATCTGTAAGCGGGAATCAAGTCCTGACACTTGAGCACCTCCTTATTTAATTTTTTAAAAATGAAAGATACCACCGCACACTTCCACTTGGCTTATTATAGCCGATAATAAGGGTATTAACAACTCCAAGCAAACCCTGCCTATAATTAAGCCAACAGACCAAAAGGGGGCCTCACGGTTAGTCATTTCTTAACACAATGACTAGCCGTGAGGCCCCCTTTAGAAGCTAATGGTTATAATAGCTGATATCGCGCCAGCAAGGCTTTTATAAATGCTTGTTCGTTTTCACCCGGAGGTGTCAGGGGCAGACGAAATCCGCCCATGTCATGACCGAGCATATTCAAAGCGGTTTTCACCGGAATGGGATTAGTGGTAATAAACAGGCCCTTAAACATGGCGAACAACTCCCGGTGCAGCTGGCTGGCCCGGTTCACCTCTCCGGCCGCAAAGGCCGCAATCATTTCCGCAATAGGTTTGCCGATCACATGGGAGGCGATGCTGACCACGCCATGGGCCCCCAGAGCCATTAAAGGCAGGGTCAGAGAGTCGTCACCAGAATATACCGTGATTCTTTCCGGGATCATGGTCAAGAGCTGAGAAACCTGATCCATTGAGCCGCTGGCCTCTTTTACCGCAGTGATGTTTTCCACTTCAGCCAGGCGGGCTATGGTCTCGGGCAAGAGATTAGAACTGGTGCGGCCCGGTACATTATAAAGCATCACCGGCACCGGCACACTCTCTGCGATTTTACGAAAATGCTGGTATAAGCCTTCTTGAGTAGGTTTATTATAATAAGGGGTTACCACCATGACGCCGGCCACACCCGTTTTAACCGCAGCCTGGCTCAGTTCCACCACCGCTGCGGTATCATTGCAACCGGTTCCTGCCCACACCGGTACACGATCCCCTACTTGATCCTGTACCGTCTGGTAAAGTTTTAGTTTCTCCTCGTCATTCAACACCGGCGACTCACCGGTTGTGCCGCAAACCACCAGTCCCTCGCTGCCGTTCTTGCAGAGGTACTCGGCTAATTCAGCTGCTTTGGCGTAATTCACACTCAAGTCTTCGTTATAAGGGGTCACCATCGCCGTCATCAGTCTGGGTACTGCCATCCTACGATCACCACCATTTAATTATTTTTCCCCAGTTCAAACTTGTCATGGAGCGCTCTGACCGCCTGTTCCATATGTTCTCTATTCACCAGGCACCATATATTGGTATATGAGTCCCCTGATTGCAAAATGGGAATATCATATTCTGTCAAAGCCTCCACAACCTGGGCCATCACCCCGGGGATCCCGGTCATGGCAGCGCCAACTATGGCAACTTTGGCACAATTAACTTCCACTCCGGGTTCAAAGCCGATACCCCGCAAGGTTTGTTCGGCCTGCTCAGCCATGTCTTCTCCTACCGTAAACAGAATCAGTTCGGGCTGCACGCTGATGAAGTCCACACTGATGGAAGCTTCAGCCAGGCACTTAAAAACTTTTAAAGGCACATCCCTCTGCCGGTCAGGCTCTGTGATGCCTATCTTCAGCTGCGCTATATTCGAGGTGTAAGTGACTCCGGTAATCAGCGCATCGCGGATGATGCTTATGTCGTCATACCCCATGGAATGATGAGTGACCAGGGTGCCGGTTGAATTGGAAAAAGTGGAACGCACCCGCAACGGTATCCCTCGCTGCATGGCAATTTCCACCGCACGGGGATGGATCACCTTGGCTCCATCCCGGGCCAACTGGCAGATTTCATTGTAAGTAATGGCGTTTAAAAGTCTGGCATTGGTTACAATGCGCGGATCAGCGGTCATAATGCCTTCCACATCGGTAAAAATATCAATAAATTCAGCATTCAAAGCCACACCCAAAGCACTGGCGGTGGTGTCGCTGCCGCCCCGTCCCAGAGTGGTTAATTCTCCCTCTTCGGCAGTGCCCTGAAAACCGGCAATAACCGGAACAATCCCCTGTTCCAGACATTCCATTACATTCTTGGGATTGACATATAGAATATGTGCGTTGCCGTAGTTTCCATCGGTGACCAACCCGGCCTGGGCTCCGTTAAAGAAGCGGGCCGCGATCCCCATGGCGTTCAAATGCGATGATAAAATCAAGCCCGAGATCATTTCGCCACAGGACATCAAAAGATCCAGCTCCCGCGGGTTGGGTGAAGGATTTACCGCCCGCATCATATTGATGAAGGTGTCGGTAGCATAAGGATCTCCGGTCCTGCCTATAGCCGAAACCACCACCGCTACTCTATAACCTTCAGCTAGAGTCTGGCTGACAATTTGGCAAACCTGGGCTCTGGCCTGCGAGGTGGCCAGAGAGGTACCACCATATTTCTGAACAACTATCCTCAGTTTAAACACCTTCCTAATAGAGGTTTTTCTCCGCGACGATCTCAGCAATCTGAATCGCGTTGGTCGCCGCGCCTTTCCTGATCTGATCGGCAGCTACCCACAGAGCCAGACCATTTTCACAGGACAGATCCCTGCGAATACGGCCCACAAAAACCTCGTCGCGGTCGGAGCTAAAAAGCGGCATCGGATATATGTTCTGCTCGGGGCTATCCTGCACTACCACCCCGGGGGCAGCGGCCAAAATCTGTCGGGCTTCATCGGGGGATAAGGTTTTTTCGGTTTCTATATATATCGATTCGGAATGACTGCGGTATACCGGAATTCGTACCGCGGTTGCCGCAATCCGCAACTCAGGGGCGTGCATTATCTTCTGGGTCTCTAAGACCATTTTCATTTCTTCTCTGGTATAGGCGTTATCTTCGAAAACATCGATATGCGGAATCACGTTAAATGCTATGGGGTGAACAAATACGTTCAGTTCCGGATCTATACCCTGCATAGCGGCCTGGATGTGCTGATCCAGTTCATCCAAACCGGCTTTGCCCGCACCGGACACCGCCTGGTAGGTAGAAACCAGGATCCTTTTGATAACGGCTGCCTTATGCAAAGGATTAATGGCTACCACCATAATAATTGTGGAGCAATTGGGATTGGCGATGATGCCTTTATGCATGGCAATATCGTCGCCATTCACCTCTGGAACCACCAGAGGCACCTCGGGGTCCATGCGAAACGCATAGCTGTTGTCTATCACCACGCAGTTCTGGGCTACAATACCCGGAGCCATCATTTTGCTGACATCGGATCCGACTGCTAAAAGCGCTATATCGGCACGCTTAAAGGCTTCCGGGCTTGCTCCGGCCACAGTATACTCTTCGCCCTTGAATTTCAAGCGGGTTCCGGCTTCGCGGGGATCTGCCAAGCATATCAATTCCCGCACCGGAAAATTCCTCTCTTCCAAGACCTTGAGCATTTCCTGCCCTACCGCGCCTGTCGCACCCACTATTGCCAACTTAATTCCTACGGCCATCGGATTCGTTACCTCCTGCAAATAATACTAAGAAAATACTATTTATATAATATAGCACACCGTTTTGACCGACTCAATGAATTAGCGGGGGCCGAGCAAGACCGGCTGCAGTTGTTTGCCTTCTAAAGCAGAGACGATAGTATCGTAGACCAGGTCCATATCAGCTTGCAGGGAATTGCTTTTTTCCATGGGATTATCCTGTCTGAAGGGTACAAAATAAATATTTTTTGTATTGAGCAACAGGCCGATGTTTTTAGCGTTCAGCCCCAAGCCGTCATTGGTAGAGATGGCAATAACTACCGGACGCTGATTCCTGAGCTGAGCTTTCATGGCCATTAAGGCGGGCGTGTCAACAATACCGTTGGCAAATTTGGCAATACTATTGCCGGTAGCCGGCATAACCGCGACAACATCCAGCAACTTCTGGGGTCCGATCGGTTCTGCCCCGACTATGCTGTTAATAACGCCGCGTCCAGTGATATCATGGATTTCCTGTTTTAAATCATCCACCCGGTAAAAACGGTTGTCGGTTTGGTCGGCGGTATATGAAAAAATGGTATAAAGTTCTGCCCCTGCCTCCCGTAGTCTCTTGAGCTGGAGCATGATTTCCCCAACGGTGCAATGCGACCCGGTTACAACCACTCCGATTCTGATATTGTCCAGCCGCTTTTCCAGTACAGTGTTCACATTTTTCACCTCCGTTCAATCCAGGAGCAGGGGTTCGCCCAACCTGGACATTTCTTGCACAATCAATCTAGGTACAACCTCGGCCAGGATCTTGCCTGAGGTGACCGGAGCCACCTTGCCGGGAAGCCCCGGAGCCAAAATGGCTTTAAGACCAAAATTATTGGCGGCTTCAAAATCAGTTCCGCCGGGTTGTGTGGCCAGGTCGATAACAACCATATTGGGGTTGGCATGTTTTAAAGATTCGGCAGTGAGAACAAGGGCCGGAACCGTATTAAACACCAGATCACTGTCCTTCATGATCTGCTTGAGCTGATCATACTCAGCCCGGCGGCATCCCATCTCCTGGGCTCTGGCTAGCTGCCCCTGATTGCGCGCCACTACGGTTACTTCTGCGCCAAGCGCCTTTAAGCATCTGGCCAGGGTGATGCCGACGCGTCCAAATCCTATGACACAAGACTTACTGCCATGAATGGTTATGCGGCTCTCCATTATGGCTATCTGCAGAGCACCTTCAGCAGTGGGAATTGAGTTGGGTATGGCGATTTCATCTATTTCAGCGATTTCCAGAAGACTGAGGTTTAGGGTCTCACACCATTCCTTGAGGTAGGGACGAGCGGAACCAATAATGACCAGGGCATGGGCAGGCAGCATCTGCAAAGCCGAATAGGTTAAAAGCAGCGGCTCCTCGGTATATACCGCGCGGATGACCCCCTCGGGGTTGGTTCCGGGAAGAGGCATGATAACGACTTCCGCTTCCTTACATGCGTCCTCGACAGTGTTCACCGGCAGGGCGCCATGGCAGACCATATCGCGGGGAAAACCGGCTACTGTAACCGTAGCCCCCATTTTCACCAATTCGTGCACCAGAATCGCTTCCCGGTCATCTCCGCCCAATACGGCAATTTTTATTCCAGACAACACTGAACTCACTGTCTTCCTCCTTTATAGATGTAGTGGCTACAATTATTAGCATTATATGTGTACTTATCAGAACTGGTGCCTGTCTGGAACCGGCCCTGGATGGCCTTAAAGCAGGCAATAAAGCCGTTTAAGGCTGGCTGGATAAAAAATGTCGCTGGTGCAATTCCAGCGACATGGTGGGTTTATTTTTTAAATATAGCCAGAAATGCCAGCAACTCATACTTACATCAGGGCGTCCATGCCGTAAACCAGTCCTTTTATCCCTACGATTTTTTGCACTGCCATCACTACCCCGGGCATGAAACCAACCCGGTCGTAGGAGTCGTGGCGAATGGTCAAGCTCTGTCCGGGCCCGCCAAAAATCACTTCCTGGTGAGCCACAAAACCGGGCAGACGCACGCTGTGAATGCGGATATCTCCCGCCTTGCCGCCTCGACTGCCGGGTATTTTCTCAAATTCGCGGGAGTTCCTGGGAGGTTGTATGCCCCGGTTGGCATTGATCATCTCTGCAGTCTTTAAGGCCGTACCCGAGGGGGCGTCCATTTTTTGATCATGATGGGTTTCTATAATCTCTACATCGGGGAGGTAGCGGGCTGCTTCCTGGGCGAATTTCATCATTAAGACCGCCCCGATAGCGAAGTTGGGGATTACTGCCACCCCGGTTCCGTTGGCCTGGGCCAATTGCTCCAATTGGGAAAGTTCCGCTTCGTTAAGACCGGTGGTGCCTACCACACAGTTCACCCCGCAGGCTAAAGCCCGGCGGGTGTTATTGAAAACCGCCTGAGGGTTGGTAAAGTCAATCATAACATCGGGCTTAACCTTTGCGATCAAGCCTTCCAGGTCATTCTCCAGATCCAGACCGCAGTCTATGCCGGTAAGTTCGGCAAAAGAAACCCCGGGATGCATTACATCCACCAGGCCCGCAATTGCCATGTCGAGTCTGTTCTCCAGGGCTTTGACGGTTTCCCGCCCCATTTTGCCCAGAGCGCCGACAATAATAACCTTTATCGGTGTTGACATACTTCAACCTCCCATTATTTCCTAGCATTTAGTTTTATATATTTTGTTACCGCAGTCAAGATTTGTTATAATCTGCTATATCAACATGAACAACGGGGCTGGCCGGTTGCTTCCCCGTCCCGGCAGGAATGAGGAGATGACGCCCTGGCCCGATCGACAGTTGCGCCGGCCTATTTTCACGAAAAAATAAAAAACCCGGGCTAGGCTCCCGGGCTGATTATTGTATGGCTATGGTATTTTAGACCTGATTATAAAGCCTGGCCTGGGCCACTACAAATTTTATGATTTCCTGTACCATGCGCCGTTCGGAAAAAGTCAGGGCAGCCTTTTCGTCTTTGGCACGGTTGACCACTTTCATGAAGCGTTGGGTGCATTTAATCTCATGCCTGATCTTTTCTACGGTTTCCTGTTCCTCAACCGTGTAGTAAAGCCGATTCAGGTGGTCTAGTACCAGTTTCTCGCGGTTGGTGAGTGCAATGACCGCGGCTTGTTCCAAAAGCTCATGTTTGCTCAAGTCATAACTGAGAAAATTATATATCAAGGCCAGACGCTTGCGTTCTTCGCGCGCAAGCAGTATCTCGGTGCTGATTTCTTTTTTGGAACTCTCCAGTTGCATTACCTGTTCCAAAATATTGTTGTATAGACTGACTACCAACTGAGACGTAGTGATCACCTCCCGGCCATTTAGTTATATTTTTAGTTCTCTGTTCCTTGTGGTATTCCTCTTATTATTTAAATATTCTGGTCAGAGAAAATCGACAATCAACCGCTTTGCCGTTATTTACCAAACAGATTGTGAGGGTTTTAAAATGCCTTTTGACGGATTCACCATCGCAGCCATAACCGCAGAATTAAACCTGGCCCTGGCCGGAGCCCGTATTGACAAAATCCACCAGCCGGAAAAAGACGAGCTGGTTTTTTCCATCCGCATGCTGCAAGGGGGCAACCACCGGCTGTTGCTTTCAGCCAATCCGCGCTGGGCACGGATGCATCTGACTGCCAGCCGCAAGGCCAATCCGCCCCGTCCCAGCGCGTTTTGCATGCTGCTGCGCAAACATCTTGAGGGCGGGAAAATCAGAGCCGTAAAACAGCTGGGCTTTGAACGCATGGTGATGGTCGATATCGAGGCTCTGGATGATTTCCGCGAATGGACTATCAGGCGTTTAATCTGCGAGTTCATGGGCCGGCACTCCAATATTATCCTCATTAACCCCGAAACCGGGATTATAATCGACGCCATTAAGAAATTCGGCAGCGATGTGAGTTCTTACCGGGAAGTGCTGCCGGGAAAGCCCTATATAGCACCTCCCGGCCAGAACAAACTCAATCCCCTGGAAACAGAGTACGAGAGCTTTTGCCGCGGCATCTGGGCTCAGGATGAAACCGCCGTATCACAGGCCTTGTTCAGCCTGTTTTCCGGGGTGAGCCCTTTTACGGCCCGCGAGATTTGCCTGATGACAGGCATTAACCCCACTTTGCCGGCAGCGCAATGCGGAGAATATGAGCTGGGCAAACTATACCATCAGGTGAAGGTATTGCTGGAAACGGTGCGGAGCGGAGCGGCACAGCCTACTCTTTCATATCAGGACGGCCACCCGGTTGAGTTCGCCGCATATCCCATCAGTGCCGCCCCCACCCGGGCCTTTGATTCTATCAATACTGCCTGCGACCAATATTATACCGCCAAATTAGACGCATTGCGGCTGGAATCATGGAAGACCAACCTGTCGCGCCACATCAAACTGATTCTGGATAAGGCTTGCAAGAAGCGTTTTTACCAGGAAGGCGACCTGACCGCGGCCCGCAACCAGGAGCAATACAAGATCTGGGGTGAATTGATAACCGCATATTCCTATCAACTGGAGAAAGGCATGACAGAAACCGTGTTGGAGGATTATACTTCCGGTGAAAAAATAGTGATTCCTTTGGATGCCCGCTTCAGCCCGATTACGAATGCTCAGCGCTATTTTAAGCTGTACAACAAGAGCCGCAAAACTATCGCCCACCTGGAAGGCCTCATGGCTGCCAATCAGTTGGAGATAGATTATCTGGAATCAGTCCTGTTGTCTATTCAGCAAGCTGAAAGTACAGATGATATGGAGGAGATCAGCGAAGAGCTGGAAAGGGATAAGAACGGCAGGAACAAAGTAAAAGGAAGAAAGTCGTCCGGACCGCGCACCATGCCGCGCCGGTATCTCTCCAGCGACGGGCTGGACATCCTGGTAGGACGCAATAACCGCCAGAATGACAACCTGACCTTGAAACAATCCGATCCCCACGATTTGTGGCTGCATACCAAAAACATACCCGGTTCGCATGTGATTGTGCGCCTGCCCCGAAAAATAAAATCCATTCAGGAGCTGCCCGACGCCACCCTGGAGGAAGCCGCACTCCTGGCCGCCTATTTTAGCAAAGCCCGCCAATCGGAAAAGGTTGAGGTGGACTACACCTTTCGTTCCCAGGTGCGCAAGCCCGGCGGCGCCAAACCGGGTATGGTCATCTACGACAACTACTGGACCATAGTCATCAATCCCCAGGAAAACCGCCTGGCCAAGCTGCTTCAGTCCGAAGTCAAAACACCCGTGACCTAGACCTGGCCGCTCCTGGTCGCCTGGAAGACTTTCCTCCGTGTTTTCCAGTCATCCACGCCTTCCAAATTATTCTATATTAAGTGAGCCGTCTGGATTGGTAGTTACTTTATTGCCGGGTTCCAGAATATAGATCTTTTTTTTGACTTCATCGACCGCCACGTCCCGATTGACGAGGGTGGAAACCTCGTTAGCGGTGGCCAGGGTGCGAATCTGCACCCCGTTGTCATACAGCTGCAGGGTCAGCTGGCCGTAATCCTTTTTCACCACTTCGGTCTGGCTGCGCTGATAAGTTTTCATGAAAACGTATTCATAGCCGCCTTCTTTATACTGCATCTCGTTTCCGTTTAGATATACCTTCATCTTTATCCACCTTACAGCATGTCAGCCTAAGCCCGGCTGCCAGGCTTTACTAGCGGCAGTTTGCCTTCCCGGCACAGCGGGCAGTCCTCGGCCTCCCAGGAGGTTATGTCCAGAGACAAGACCGCGGCCTGTTTCACCCCGAAGTCCACCGAACCATTGCTGCGGTCCACCAGAACCCCGACACCTGCCACCTGTCCTCCCAGTTTCTCGACAACTTCTATAGCCTCTTTAACTGAACCTCCGGTAGTCACCACATCTTCCACAACCAGAATGCGCTGACCAGGCTCGATGCTAAAACCGCGCCTCAAGGCCATCTGGCCATTCTCTCTTTCGGTAAACATGCCTAAAACCCCTAACTGGCGGGCCACCTCATATGCTACCACGATGCCTCCCATAGCCGGTCCAATTACCAATTCCACTCCGTCATCTTTGAAGACCTCGGCCAGGTGCCGGGCCAGTTGTTCTGTGAATGCCGGATATTTTAAGACCTGGGCGCACTGCATGTATTGATTGCTGTGCCGTCCCGAGGTGAGCCGGAAATGCCCTTCTAATAAGGCTCCGGCCTGGCTGAATATCTCTATAGCCTGTGTTTTTTCTAGCATTTTGCTGCCTCCAATTCCTCTATAATCTTCTGGGCTGCCGCCACCTTATCCGCCGCTGCGGTGATGGGCCGCCCGATGACTATGTAGTCAGCTCCCAGCTCAACCGCCTGTGCCGGTGTGGTGATGCGCTTCTGATCATTGGCCTCCGACCAGGCCGGTCTGATCCCCGGGGTCACAATCTTAAAATCCGCTCCGCAGGCGGTACGGATGGCGGCGATCTCCCGCGGTGAGCAGACTACGCCTCCGATGCCGCAGTCCCTGGCCGCCAGGGCCCACTTAACCACCACCTGTTCCACGGTCAAACCGGAGATAAGCATATCACTTTCCAGATCTGGCTGGGCAATACTGGTCAAAACCGTCACCGCCAGTGTTAATGGGAGCGGAAACCCCAGCCGCGCTGCTTCCTGCTTAACCTCACGGCTCAGTTCGCTCATCATGGCCCGCCCCCCGGCGGCATGAATATTGAACATGGCACAGTTCAGTCTGGTCATGACTCGCCCCGCGGCGGCTACGGTATTGGGTATATCATGGAACTTTAGATCTACAAAAACCTGACCTCCGCAGTCGTTGATTTCTGAGACAATGGAGGGTCCGGTGCTGTTATAAAGCTGCATACCCACTTTAAAAACTCCTACATACGGAGCCAACTCTTTCACCAGGGTCAGGGCTTGGCGCCTGGTATCCACATCCAGGGCCAGAATAATGCGGTCTTTAGCCTGCAAAGCTTTTCCTCCTCTTGCATTAATCTAAGTATGAATCAGCTCGATAGATGTTGAGAAAATCTCTCTTACGGTTTTAACCAGCCTGTTTAATCCTATAAGCTTTTCTCATTTCACAGTAATCCACAGGAATTGCGTTTTACTGCACAAAGGGGCGGCGCCCGCAGTTCTGAAGGTCAGATACGATGGGCCGCTCCCACCAGTTCATCTATGCTGTTCAGACCTTGTTCCAGCAAATACTGCTTGATTCCTTCGCTGATCTCCAACGGCAGTGCCGGATTGACGAACAACCCGGTGCCTACCGACACGGCCCGGGCCCCAACCATGATAAACTCCAGGGCATCACTGGTATTGACAATACCGCCGCCGCCCAGGATAGGCAAGGCCACTTCCCGGTAAACCTGGTAGATCATCCTTAATGCCACCGGCTTGATGGCCGGTCCGGACAAACCGCCAAACACATTGCCCAGAACCGGCCGGCGAGTCTTCACATCCACAGCCATGCCCAGCAGGGTGTTGATCATCGACAGGGCATCAGCGCCGCCCCGCTCGGCAGCTCTGGCAATAGCCACAATATCGGTGACGTTGGGCGACAGCTTGGGAATCACCGGCAGCGCAGTCTGTGCTTTTACTGCCCTTACCACCGCTTCCACCATAGCGGGATCGGTACCGAACTGCAAGCCGCCCTGTTTGACATTGGGGCAGGAAATATTCAGTTCAATTGCGGCCACTCCCGGCTGCCTGCCTATGATGGCGGCGGCTTGTTCATAATCCTCCACGGTGTTGCCGGCGATGTTGGCTACCACCGTCACTCCTCCCTGCCGCAGCCTGGGCAGATGGAAAGACACAAAAGCCTCCACCCCGGGGTTTTCCAGCCCGATGGCATTGAGCATGCCGGCCGGAGTCTCACATATACGCGGCGGAGGATTGCCAATGCGCTTCTCCAGGGTAGTTCCTTTTACAATCACCGCCCCGATCGAGGCGGGATCAACATAATCCTGGTATTCAAAGCCGTAGCCAAAGGTTCCCGATGCCACCGCTACAGGGTTTTTCATCATCAGGCCCCCCAGGTTGACTGATAGATCCAGGGATGGCGCCGATACGGCCAAATCCTTCTTCAAAGCCGGCCCTCCCATCAAGTTTTTTTAACCCAAATTTAACAAAGGCCTAACCACAGCTTAAAATAGTTGCAATACAATATAATCACGGTGTTGGCAAAAACTATACGTCCCCTTTAAGTCCTCACAGATTAATGACCGGTTATCCGGTCATTAATGCTGAAACAGCAAATCCATGTCAAAAACCGGCCCGTCTTTGCAAACCTTCACATAATCATCATCCTCGGGTTTGAGTTTGCGGGCACAGCCCAAACAGGCGCCTACGCCGCAGGCCATGGCTTCTTCAAGCGACACTTCCCCCCTGATGCTGTGCCGGCGGGCAAAAACGGTCACGGCTTCCATCATCATTTCCGGACCGCAGGTATATATCATGTCTACCCCGGCAAATTGCGGCTGTTCTTGCAGTAGTCCCACCACTGTGCCTTTATAGCCCAGGCTGCCGTCCATGGTAGCCGGCCGGGTTTGAATACCCAGTTCATTGAACTTGCGTTCAAAGGCAGCGGCCTCGCTACGGGATGCCGCCCCGCAGGCGGCCTCAACAGGGTGTCCCTTCTCCTGCAAGACCCTGGCTAAATATACGAGCGGGGCTATGCCCACTCCTCCGCCTACTAACAGCGCGCTTTTTCCAGCTGCAGGGAGAGTAAATCCTTTCCCCAACGGCCCCATGATATCCACATGCTCCCTGCTCCCGATCTTCTTCAGCAGCTCGGTGCCCCGCCCCACCACTTTGTAGAGCAGGGTGATGCTGCCGAGTTTCTTGTCCACATCATAGAGGCTTAAAGGCCTTCTCAAGAGGGGGTCGTGAGTCTGACCGGGGCGAAGATGCACAAATTGTCCCGGTTGTGCCTCCCGGGCGACTTGCGGGGCTATAATCTCGATTTCATATAAGTGGTGGCCCACTTTTTGATGGGCTGCAACTAATCCTTTTTCCACAGCAGGCATTATCTTACCTCCGAGTCTAATCATACCATCAAATCTTTACTGGCGGAATTCGGCCACATATTCCTGCAAGGATTGCACCTCCTGAGGCTTGGCCTCCTCATTCCCTTTTAAGACTTCCAGAATCACCTTCAAAGTGTCAAGAGAGGTTAAACAGGGCACATTTAATTCCACTGCAGCCCGGCGGATATGAAATCCGTCGCTGAACGGCCTGCGCCCCTGAGTAAGCGTGTTTACCACCACATCCACCTGACCTTCCCGAATCAGATCGACGATATTGGGGGAACCTTCTTTGAGCTTCTTAACTCGTTGCACCTTCACTCCGTATTCTTCAAGGGCCTGGGCGGTTCCTTCCGTGGCGGTGATCTTAAACCCCAGCCTGGCGAACTCGGCAATAACCGGGATAGCCTCGGTTTTATCTTTGTCAGATACGGTGGCCACCATGGCGCCGGCCCCTTTGACTTCCACTCCTGCTGCCTGCAGGCCCTTGTAGACCGCGCTGTTCAGGTTATGAGCGATTCCCAGTACTTCTCCGGTGGATTTCATCTCCGGTCCCAGGTTGATGTCCACCTGATGCAGTTTGTTGAAAGAAAACACCGGCACTTTTACGGCGTAGAAAGCGGGGGTTTTATAAAGCCCCCCCGGGTAGCCCAGGTCGCCAAGGGTTCTGCCCAGCATAATCTCCGTGGCCAGCTTGACCATTGGAATACCGGTGATTTTGCTGACAAAAGGCACGGTGCGGCTGGAACGCGGGTTAACCTCCAGAACATAGAGCTCGTCTTCATATTCAACAAATTGAATATTGATAAGGCCTTTGACCTTTAATTCCAGGGCCAGGCGAATCGTGTAATCCACCACCTTATCCCGGATAAAATCACTTAGGCTGTGAGCCGGGAAAACCGCCATACTGTCGCCGGAATGCACCCCGGCCCGCTCGATGTGCTGCATTATACCGGGGATCAGGACCTCGCTGCCGTCACAGACTGCATCCACCTCGATCTCCCTGCCCAGCAGGTATTTATCCACCAGAACCGGATGCTCCGGGCTGGCCTTGACCGCAGTCTGCATATATTCACGCAGTTCGTCTTCACTGTATACGATCTCCATGGCCCTGCCCCCGAGAACATAAGAAGGCCGAACCAGAACCGGGTAGCCGATTTCAGCGCCCACCTTCACGGCCTCATCGGGATGGAATACCGTTTTCCCCGGCGGGCGGGGAATGCCCAGTTGCTCCACCATGGTATCGAAGCGGTTGCGGTCCTCAGCCCTGTCGATGCTCTCATTGCTGGTCCCAAATATTTTTACCCCGGCCCTGGACAACGGCCCGGCCAGGTTGATGGCAGTCTGCCCGCCGAATTGCACAATCACGCCTTCAGGGCGCTCTTCCTCGATGATATTCATCACATCTTCGTAAACCAGCGGCTCAAAATACAGCCGGTCTGAGGTGTCAAAATCGGTGCTGACGGTTTCGGGGTTGTTGTTGGCTATGATGGCCTTTAAGCCCGCCTCCCGCAAAGCCCACACGCAGTGCACCGAACAGTAGTCGAACTCCACGCCCTGGCCGATCCGGATCGGTCCGGAGCCGATGACCAGAACCTTGCGGTCGCCGTCCTGGTGGATGGCTTCATTCTCCTCCTCGTAGCAGGAATAGAAATAAGGGGTTTCGGCATCAAACTCGGCCGCACAGGTATCCACCAGCTTGTAGGTGGGGATTATGCCGTATGATTTCCGCAGTTGGCGCACTTCATCTTCGCTAATCCCCTTAAAATAAGCGATTTCACTGTCTGATACTCCGATTTTTTTGGCCTCGTTGAGTATATCCAATCCCAACGGGGTCTTTTCCAAGCGCCGTGAGAAATCGATGATATTTTTGAATTTTTTAAGAAAATACTTGTCAATTGCGGTGATATCATGCAGTTCATCTATAGAAGCCCCGCGCATGAAAGCCTCGGCGATTATAAAAATACGCTCATCATCGGCATGGCTAAGGCGGGCTTTGAGTTCTACATCGCCCAATTCAGTCAATTCCGGCAGACGCAGCCCGTTGATGCCGATTTCCAGGGAGCGGATAGATTTGAGAAAAGCGGCTTCAAAACTGCGATCAATGGCCATGACCTCACCGGTGGCCTTCATCTGCGTCCCCAGGCGGCGATCACCGAACACGAATTTGTCAAATGGCCAGCGCGGCACCTTGAGGACTACATAGTCGATAGCCGGCTCAAAGCAGGCCGTGGTTTTCCCGGTGATGGCATTGAGGATTTCGTCCAGGTTGTAGCCGATGGCGATTTTGGTGGTCACCTTGGCAATGGGATACCCGGTGGCTTTGGAAGCCAGGGCGCTGGAACGGCTCACCCGCGGATTCACCTCGATGACAAAATATTTCTTGCTCAAGGGATCCAGGGCAAACTGTATATTACATCCCCCGGCGATCCTCAAGGAACGGATAATTTTTAACGAGGCTGAGCGCAGCATCTGATATTCTTCGTCAGTAAGGGTTTGGGCCGGAGCGACTACTATGCTGTCTCCAGTGTGTATGCCTACCGGATCGACATTCTCCATGCTGCAGATGGTGATGCAATTGTCGTTGTGGTCGCGCATCACCTCGAACTCGATCTCCTTGTATCCGGCTACGCTGCGCTCGATCAGAGCCTGGTGAATGGCGCTGCTCTTCAAGCCGCGGGTGGCGATTTCCATCAATTCGTCGTCGTTGTGCGCAGTGCCGCCTCCGGTGCCGCCCAGGGTATAGGCCGGGCGTACTATCAGCGGGTAGCCCACCTCGGCCGCAAACTGCAGGGCCTGGTCTACGTTATGGACAATGTCGCTCTCGGGTATGGGCTCTCCGATTTCCTCCATAGTGGTCTTGAACATCTCCCGGTCCTCGGCGCGGTAAATTGCCTCTAAAGGCATTCCCAGCACCGGCACCCCTTTTTCTTCAAGGATGCCAGCTTTGTCAAGAGACAGAGCCATATTCAGCCCCACCTGGCCGCCCAGATTGGCTATGATCCCGTCCGGTTTCTCCCGGTCCAGAATCCTCACCACGGATTCAACGGTGATGGGCTCCATATAAACCCGGTCAGCAATGTCGGTATCGGTCATTATGGTAGCCGGATTACTGTTTAACAATACAACTTCGATGCCTTCTTCTTTGATGGCCTTGCAGGCCTGGGTGCCGGCATAGTCAAACTCCGCGGCCTGCCCGATAATAATCGGGCCTGATCCGATGACCAGGACCTTTTTCAGGTTTTTGTCCAGTGGCATAAGTCTATCCTCCAGTTCAGGCACACCTATGGTTTCAGCATGCCCACAAAATCGTCCAGGAAAAATCCGGTTTCACTGTATCCCGGGAAGCCCTCGGGATCGAATTGCACTGAGTAAACCGGCAGGCTTAAATGCGCGATGCCTTCCACACTGCCGTCGTTCAAGCTGCGCAGGGTGACTCGAACATTCAGGCCGGACAGGGATGCTTCGTCTATATGAAAACCGTGGTTTTGTGTGGTAATATAAACGCGTCCATTTTTGAGGTCTTTCACCGGATGGTTGCTGCCGCGATGGCCGTAAGGCAAGCGTTTGATTTTAGCGCCCAGGGCCATAGCCAGTACCTGGTGACCCAGGCCGATGCCAAAGATAGGCTTCTTACCCAGGAGGGAGCGGCAGGTTTCAGTCACATAGGCGATTGCCTCAGGATCTCCCGGCCCGTCGGATATCAGGATCCCCTGCGGGTTCAGTTCGAGTATTTCTCGGGCCGTGGTCCGGGCCGGCACCGCCACCACCTCGCAGCCGCGTTTGGTCAAAAGGTCGATATAACCGCGCTTGGTACCCAGATCCACCATTACCACTCTCAGGTCTCCGGCCCCGAACTTCATGATGTTCTTGCGGGTCACATACTGCACCAGATCGCCTTCCAGTTCCTTCCTGGCGTTTCTGGCCTTATCTTCCAGCCAGCTCAGATTCTCGATCGAATCCGTGATTATGCCCCCCATACTGCCCTCATTGCGAATCACCCGGGTCAGCGCCCGGGTATCCACCTCGGTTAAAACCGCAATTTCACTCTTGTTAAGAAAGCTGATCAGATCGGTTTCCATTTCATAATGGCTTGGGAAATCGGTGGCCTCGCGCAGCACCAGGCCGCGCAGCATAGCCCCTTTGGAGGCATAGCTTTTCTGAACCAGGCCCACGTTGCCCACCAGGGGATAGGTCATAATTACGATCTGACCGTAATAGGACGGATCGGTAATAATATCCTGATAACTGATCATGGCGGTGGTGAATACCACTTCACCCCCGGCCATCATGCAATCGTTCAACAGTTTGCCGGTAAACACCCTGCCGTTTTCAAGCACCAGGTAGCCTTTCACCTTATCTTCACTCCTCTATTATCCTGCCGTTGATATAAACCAGCTTGCCGGCTACAATGGTGGCCCAGGGCCATCCGGTAAGCTGCATGCCCTTAAATGGGGTATTCTTTCCTTTGGAATAAAATTGCTGCGGAGTAACGGTTTTGGTCAAATCAGGATCAATGATGGTAATATTCGCGGTATCCCCGGCATTGAGCCGGCCTTTGGCCAGCCCCATGACGTTGGCCGGGCCGGTAGTAAACAGCCTGACCATTTCTGGCAGGGGGAGCAGATTCTGGCTGACCAGCTGGTCCATGATTACCGCCACGGCGGTTTCCAGTCCGGAAATCCCCACTGCAGCCAGGTTGTATTCACAATCCTTGCTCTCCAGATGATGGGGAGCATGGTCAGTGGCGATGCAGTCTATGGTGCCTTCTAACAGTGCGGCCCTCAAGGCCGCAATATGTTCTTGTGATCGCAATGGCGGCATTACCTTGGTATCGGTATCGTAAGTGCCCACTATCTCATCACTTAAGGTGAGGTGATGCGGGGTTACCTCACAGGTAACATTCAAGCCCTCCGCTTTAGCCTGGCGGATCAGCTCCATCGCACCGGCTGTAGAAGCATGACAAATATGTAACTGCCCTCCGGTGAGACGGGCCAGAACTATATCCCGGGCTACCATCACTTCTTCGGCTGCCGCCGGTATGCCTTTCAATCCATAATAGGTCGAGTAGTAGCCTTCGTGCATCTGTCCGTCAGCGGTCAGATTCAGGTCTTCGCTATGGGACAATACGGGCACTCCGAACATCTTGGTATATTCCAGGGCATTCCGCATCACGCCGGCTTTGCTGACCGGTCTGCCGTCATCTGAAAAGGCCACACAGCCCGCTGCTAGTAAATCGGCATACTCGCTCAATTCATCTCCGGCTTGCTTCTTGGTAATGCTGCCGATCGGCAAGACATTTACCACACCACTGCGCTGAGCCCGCTCTCTGACAAAGCGTGCTACCGCCATGTTGTCAATCACCGGACTGGTGTTGGGCATACAGCACACGGTGGTAAATCCGCCTGCCG